>NZ_CAWQJR010000045.1:0-8812 GCF_963894935.1 Xenorhabdus sp. PB61.4 | reverse complement strand
ATCATAATGAGATTTTATTTTCATGACTAAACTCATTTTCATTAATACACAGAAAAATGGCTATTTAAAAACGTGATAATAGATAATTAATCTGGATTCTGGTTTAGCTCATAGTTTTATAAAACTAACAAGAGGTTGATGTGTGAGCAAATAGGCTGAAAAAGAGTTATCTGATTTTTTTTTACAATATACCAATAGTATTGAAATAAAATATGGCTTCACAACTATCTGTAACTTTATTAAATAACATAATTCTATAAAAAATTTTTTGGGTCTGGGGTTTACTTCTGAAAAGAATGTCGTGCGCAGTAGTGGAGGATTTTTTACTCTACTAAAAAATAATTCCTTATACTCCAAATTTCATTAAACCTTCATTTATCATATCTGTACTCAAAAAAGAGAAAACATTGGAATAATAATGATCAGAAAATTTTTAAGAGAAGATATGGACACGGTTCTGAAAATCTGGCTGGAGGCGTCCATTAAAGCACACCATTTCGTCGCGGCTGATTTCTGGCAATCCCAGATTGAAAATATGAGGAATATCTATATTCCGGCATCTGAAGTGTATGTCTATACTCAAAACCAAAAGGTCATCGGTTTTTATGCGTTACATAATGATATATTAGCTGCAATTTTTGTATCACCTGATAGTCAGGGGCAGGGAGTGGGTAAGAAATTAATCATGGATGCTAAAAGTCGCAGAACTGAACTTACTCTGTCCGTCTATCAGGAAAATAAAAGCAGTTATAATTTTTACCTGTCACAAGGTTTTTATGTAGCGGAAGAGGGTAAAGATGAGGTGACAGGGCATTCTGAATATGTGATGCATTTTCGCAAATTAAATACGCCTGCCATATAAAACAGAGCCGATTACGGGTTGATATGAGGATAGATTCCATAATGGATAAAATTGTTACTGATATTACTGAACTTGAGCAAATTTACGGAAAGCCAGTAGGGGCTTCTGTATTTAAAGAAACTGACCATATTCATCCGGCTTATCGACCATTTATTGAAGCAGCACCATTTGCCATGTTGGCGACTGCGGGCAAAGACGGGCTGGATGCTTCACCACGGGGAGATCAGCCGGGATTTATTCATATCGAGGATAAAAAGACGCTAATCTTGCCTGATAGGAGGGGAAATAATCGTATTGATAGCCTGCGTAATATTCTTCATGACAATCGTGTTGCATTGTTACTGTTAATTCCGGGGATTGGCGAGACCCTGCGTATTAATGGTCGGGCAGAAATTCTGGTTACGCCGTCAATATTAGAACGTTTTGCCCATCGTAATGCTTTACCGCACTCTGTCTTGCGGATTACGGTCGATGCAGTTTTCTTCCAATGCAGCCGAGCCATTATGCGTTCAGGTTTATGGGATGTGTCAACTCAGATTGATCGTAGTGCCTTACCTAGTCCGGGTTATATTCTCAAGGCATTGAGTAAAAATGAATTTGATGATGTTGAGTATGATGCTCAATTACCTCAACGGCTTAAAGACAATTTGTACTAATTTATTCAGGTGTCAGTAAGGATCCCTTATCCCGGTTCATCGCCGGGATATTTCTTAGAACGATACGCATACCGGCGCATCTACCCGCATTACTGAATCTTGCGCAAACTGCTGTTTATAGCTGCTGCGTAGCGCCTCGATATTTGTTTCGCTCTTCTTGCCCGGTGTATGGATTAACAGTAATGCTTTGCTGCTTTCGCGCGCCAGATTGCCGTCGTTGCCTAACCATTGTCCCTTAGCATCAAAAACCGACAGACCGTCTTTAAAGCGTGGCGTGACCTGTCGATCGATGAATGTTTGCCACTCGGCGGCAGTAATCACCGGCCCTGACGGACGGTTCAGTCCAAAGTAGAGTGTAGTCTGGATCATGGGTTCGCCGGTATGACAATCCTGCGAGGGTGTTGGTGAAATAGTGTTACGATTTGGTGTTGCACAGCCGCTTAACAGCAAGGCGGTGACAACCAGTACTGGAATCTTTTTCATTGACTGTTTTTGTCCCTCAAATATTGAATTTATTAAACGCTGGGTCATATGCAAAAAAACGTCCGTAACGTTAATGATGACGCTACAAGGAAGGTATTTGTTTCGCATAAACAATTAAACGTAGATATTTTTCTAAATCAATAGTCAGTGAGGTGTACTCAAAAGGAATAATTTGCTGATTAATACTCAACGACCGCACTCCATTACAGGGTTCATAGATTTCATGCCGATGCCACATTTCATAAAAATCAGGGGAAATTTTAAGTAATTTATTCACCAGATCCTGAACATAACTATCTTTTGAAGCTATCGCATAATCACGCCTGAAACTGGCTAACATTTTATAAGCATCCTGTTGCCAATTTGGTAATAATTCACGGTAATGATTATTGGTAAATAACAACCATAATAAATTACGTTGCTCATCTTTTATCTGGCTGAAATGAAAATATTCATCGGCCTGCTGGTTAAATTCCAGCACATCCCAATATAGATTTAATACATACGTTAAATGAGGGGATAAATCCCCCATCAATCGTTTGATCAGGGGAGAAATAAAACTTCGCGTCTGGCTGGTGGTAATAGGTTCACGCATATGGGCCAGTAAATAGAGATGCCGCCGTTCTGCTGAATTGAGTTTAAAAACACTGGCAATATTATCTAAAAAAGTTGCCGATACGCCAATTTCCCGACCTTGTTCTAACCATGTGTACCATGTCAGGCCAACACCGGCCAAAGCCGCGACTTCTTCACGCCTTAACCCCGATGTTCTCCGTCGGCCAATGTGCGGTAGCCCGACAGATTCAGGGCTGATACTTTCTCTTTTAGTACGCAAAAAATTGGCTAATTCAGTACGAGTTCTTTTTAACTTTGACATTGAGATCAGTCCCATTACTTTTAGTAATAGTATAATTGATTAAATTGTAACAGGATAATATGAGAACTAAAATCCTCTTAATTTCAAATAGCGAGGGGGTTCTGATTATGACTAAAAGGGATTATTTAGCCCTGTCCGTATTATTACTGGCTGGATTTGTGACTATTTTTGATTTGTTTGTTGTCAATATTGCCGTTACCAATATCCAGACCCACTTACAGGCAAGTATATTTCAGGTTACGCTGGTCATTGTGACCTATGAAATTGGGTTTGGTTTATTGCTGATTACCGGTGGTCGTTTAGGCGATTTGTTTGGCAGACGGCGGTTATTTCAGTTTGGTATTCTTACCTTTACATTCACATCATTACTTTGTGGTTTAGCGCCAACCGCAAATACTTTAATTATCGCTCGTTTCTTGCAGGGTCTTGCTGCTGCACTCTTATTTCCACAGGTATATTCCTGTATTCGTGTTAATTTCGAGGGAGACAACGCACGCAAGGCATTTGGATTACTGGGTATGACTTTAGGGTTTGCTGCTATCGCAGGGCAAATCTTAGGTGGATGGATGATATCGGCCAATTTATGGGATTTACAATGGCGATCTATTTTCCTCGTTAATATCCCTGTCGGGATACTGGCACTGATTTTTTCTGGTTATATTCCTGAGAGCAAGGCAAAGGAAAAAACAGGGTTGGACTGGGGAGGAGTCGCACTTTCCGGTATTGGTATTTTTGCCTTATTGTCGCCGCTTTTAGTCGGCCCAGTCCTGGGATGGCCAGCATGGTGTTGGTTACTGCTCTTGTTCTCACTGGTGACGTTGTCACAATTTGTGCGACATGAAAGGCGTTATGTCTATCAGGGAAAAACGCCATTATTCAATTTCGATTTACTGAAAAACAGACAGTTCCGCTTAGGTTGCTTATTGGTTTTGTGTATCTATTCCACATCCAGTTCATTCTTTCTTATTTTTGCATTATTTTTACAAAGTGGTTTGGGTCTTGCTGCCATAGATGCCGGACTAATTTTTGCACCCGCCAGTATTGGGTTTGTTTTATCTTCACTTACAGCGCCTTACTGGGTTAAACGATTCGGTAATCAGGCTATTGTGGCGGGAGCACTGCTATATTTTATCTCATTTATTGTATTGGCTGTTGTTATCGCTCAATTACAGGTTAATTCTAACTTATTATTAATCATTCCGGTTGTTACCATTTTGGGGTATGGGCAGGGTTTTGTGATGACACCATTACTTAATATTGTGCTGGCTTTTGTTCATACTAAATTTGCCGGAATGGCTTCAGGTATTGTCTCTACGCTACAGCAAGTTGGTGCTGCTTTTGGGGTTGCTATTGTCAGTATTCTGGTTCAATGGAAATTAGACATTACAGGTGTTACTGCTTTTATGGGATATCAAAATGCCTTGGTCAGCGGAATGTTCTATAACATCGCTGCCGCTTTTGTTGCATTTTGTCTGTTGAGAGCGTTGAATCGAACGATTCCATGATGACTAAGGTCATTGAACGATAGAGTGCAAAACTTTGCACTCTATCGTTGTTAACAGGCTGATACGCCAAGATCCGTCTTTCGATAGACATTGAACTTAATAGCCACCTATTAAATTTTAATAACTATCTATCTTAGAATGATCTTTTTTATTCACTTTACTTGGGGAAATATTTGATTTGTGTTTTCCCTCTTTTGTGAAAACAACAAAGTATTCCTCAAGTAATTTTTTCAACGCCTTGCCGATAGTGGCATATTCATACTCATTGAGGTTGGCAAGCGATATTCTGCCTGCGGGCTTCAGGGTGCCGAAACCCGAACCTGGCAACATCACAATGCCGGTGTCTTCAGCGATTTTAAACAGGAACTGAGTTGAATCAACCGTACCCTTCACCCATGTTGCGAAAGCATTACCATAAATGCGGCGGGATATTTCCTCCAGATCAAGCAGCGTATAGTAATCAACGGATTCTTCATCATCAGGCTGAACAATGCCCAGTTCACGATATAGCACCGCCTGACGCCGACGAATGATCTTGGTTACAGAGGATTTATAACCATTATCACTATCCATCAGGGAAAACAGAGCAAACAGTACCATTTGAATCTGCTGTGGGGTGGATAATCCGGCGGTATGATTCAGCGCCACACTGCGGCTGTCTGCAACAACCCGGTCAAGGAAGCGCAGGGCACTGACATCAGGAGTGAGGGACTCATAACGTTTATTCAAGCGTTTTTTCTCACTGGCAGGTAAAGCAGCCAGTTTCTGCTCGAGAATATTGTTACGGTGTAACGCAATTACACCGAGACGCCATCCGGTTGCACCAAAATATTTGGAGAATGAATAAACCAGAATTGTGTTCCGTGGGCAGGTCGCGAAAAGGGATTTAAAATCATTAGCGAAAGTGCCATAAACATCATCGGTAAGAATAATCAAATCAGGGCGTTGACGGATAATGTCTGCCAGTTTTTCCAAACCATGCTTATCGATTTTAACGGAAGCCGGGTTACTGGGATTAACGCAGAAAAATATTTTTACCGAAGGATCCAACAACTTTTCCAGCTCGCTGTCGGGATACTGCCAGCGGTTTTTGGGTGACGCCTGTACCATCACCGTCTTAAGCTGAAAATCTTCAAGCTGAGGGATCTCAATATAAGGTGTAAAGATGGGGGAGCCTATTGCCACTTTATCACCGACTTTCACCAGACCATTATTTCGTAGGCTATTGAACAAATAAGTCATTGCTGCTGTGCCGCCCTCAACAGCAAAAAGTTCCACATCTTGTGCTGAAACCAGACCGCCTACCATTTCTTTTACAATGTACTCTCGGGTAATCTGCTCACTAATCCGCTGCATACGCGGAGGTTCTGGATAGTTGGCTCCGAGAATTCCCTCAACCATTTCATGCAGAAACTGGGAAGCCGACAGGCCAAGTTGATCACGAACATAGCTGACGGCTCTGGCGAGAAAAGAGATACCGGGTTGGTCATGGTTTGCTGACAGAAACTCATCAAAGCGCGCCTCAATACCCTCAATCCGGGGCAATCCACCGATATCATGCGGCAAATAAGAATAGGAGAGCTCAGCTTCTGAAGTGGCAAATAGACCTAAACGCCAAAACGCCCGGCGCGGTAAGGTTGCCAGAAAATTCGGGTTCCCACGACCTGCATTGAGCATCGTGCGCCCGGATTTACTTGACGCCAGTTGGATCAACGCATCTTTAAGTTCAAAAGGACTGAGAGCAGCATATTTATCCTGTTGTTTAGACATGTAGTTTACTCCACTTGTAAAGGTTACATTGGCTTATGCAATAGCAACGATGAGTGGGCCTAATAAAGTCAGGAACACATTGGCTAAACCATACGTCACAGCAAAAGGGGCTGTTGGTATGGCATTGCCGGCTTTATTGAGAACTTCACCAAAAGCGGGATTAGCACTGCGGGTTCCCGACAAGGCTCCGGCAAAAATGGCGGCATTGTCATAACGCAGGAGATAACGCCCGATAAACAGCGTAATCATCAACGGTACGACGGTGACCACCACACCAATAAGAAAAATCGAAATACCGCTTGAGCGAATAGTTTCAACCGCTTGCAGGCCTGATTGCAGTCCTACTACGGCCACAAAACCGGCCAGCCCCAAATCACGAAGGATTGAAGAGGCACCGCTGGGTATATTACCGCTCAGCGGCTTACGCGACTGATACCAGCCAAAAAGCAGACCGGACAGCAGTGCACCACCGCCACTTCCCAGAGTAAGAGGCACGGAGCCGATACGTACTATTAGCAGGCCGATTAACAGGCCAACGGCAATACCGAGACAGTGAAAAAGCAAATCTGTCTTGATGCTTTTCACCAGAGAAGCGCCGACCAGTGATATCGCTCGCTGAATATCCTGTTCGCTGCCGTACAGCGTTATCACGTCGTTATGCTTGATGACCGTATCATCAGAAAGGGGCAGCATATTTTCGCCACGTTTTATGCTGATGACATAGATACCATGACGTACATCGGAGGCCACCTGAGTGCGGAGTTCTGCAAGCCGCTTATTAATAAAGGCCGGATTTACCACCAGCGCTTCACTGGTTGTCATGACCATCGATGGCCCGTGCTCGGTCAGCACTTCCTTCCCCAGATGCTTAGCCAGAGCGACAATACCTTGTCGGCGTCCGACCAAAAGTAAAACATCATTCTCCATAAGGAGAAGGTCCGGCGTAACATGAATTTCTTCTCCTCCGCGCTTTAGCCTTTCCAGCGTAACGGGGAACTGTGGAGAAGCTAACGCTTCCAGTTCTGAGACGTGTATATTTTTTGCCGGTCCGGCCTCATAGAGACGGCCCACAATACCCGGTAGAGCAGGCGTCTGGTCTGCGGCTAATAAAGGTGCTCCTTTGAGTAAATCCAGCTCGGCTTTCATCGCATCTTCCTGAATGGATCGCCTCATTATTTTGGGCAGGATATTAACGCAGATAATGATGGTGCCAAGGGAACCGAAAATGTAAGTCACTGCGTAACCGACGGCAACGTTGCCTTGCAACTGTTGTATCTGTGCCGGAGCCAGATCAAGTTTAGCAATGGCTGCACCAGCGGTGCCGATGATCGCGGATTGTGTTAATGCACCTGCGGCGATGCCCGCAGCGGTGCCTTGATCAAGGGAGAAAAGTTTTGCCATGACGACGAGTGTCAACAGCCCACTCACTGCCAGTACCAAAGAAAGTGCAACTTCACGTAGCGTTTGACGGCCCAGCGAGGAAAAGAATTTAGGCCCGCTATCAAAACCGACAGCATAAATAAACAGGGCAAATAGGACATTTTTAATTCCGTCGCCGATACTGACACCAACCTGGCTAATCAATACGGCAACAACCAGTGCGCCGGCTACACCACCCAGTTGGAATGCTCCTAGTTTGAACCTCCCCAACCATGTGCCACCAGCCAGAGCGAGAAAAAGTGCAATTTCAGGAGAAAGGCTAAAAAGTTCATGTAACCAGGCCATTAAATTAGCTCCTTTGTTTTCTTAAATAGAAATTAGCAATGGATTACAGAATGACTGGCTTTTAATGTGATAAGCGAAATAATCTAAGCCGCTCCACTAAATTTAGCACATTTGATGCAGTATGAATTTTGATCACACGGTAGGACAAATACGGGGATAAAATAAGAGACAGGGAGCCGGCATTTCACTCCTAAGAATGTAGAGATATAAAACCGGGATTTGGGATGAGTAATTGCAGCCAGTAAGGCTGCAACCTGAAAGACGGAAAGTATATTTTTAAAGCTTAATACAACTTCCTTACATACCGTACGGATACTGTTGCATTTCATCACCAATAGCGTCTCGTACATGCTTCAAAGCTTCGGCATAAGATTTAAGTAGCTTCAATGTATAGTGAACCCGATTTTCAAAAGCTGTATCACTGCAAACCAATTCAGGAGAAATTAAATTACCAGCCTGACGGAAAATTAAATGATCAGGCAGGAAACAGACATGGTTATTTTTAAAACCAGTCATACGCAGTTCGGAGATAGGATAAACCCCATTTGGTCCACTAGAAACACTGGTTAATAATGCGGGCTTATGTCCTAATTCGGTCACAGAGCAATATAACAATAAGTTTTTCAGTGCTGGTGGCACCATCCCATGCCATTCAGGAGAGACAAAAATAAAGGCATCACTGTCTCTTAAATAATGAGCAATTGCCTGCCACGGGTGGAATTCCGCTGAGATATCGGTTGTATAGCCATCATGAAGAGGGAGTTCGACATTACATAATTCAAGAAATGTGGTATCGGTAAATCCATATTCACTACTTAACTTCACGCGATGCTCGACTTTCATGGTGAGTTGAAATGACATAGCCGCTCCTTTATAACTTTAAGTCGTCAAAAATAGAGAAATAAAGGAACAAAAGGCTATGTCACAGCAAGAT
>NZ_CAWQJR010000044.1:0-9225 GCF_963894935.1 Xenorhabdus sp. PB61.4 | reverse complement strand
TTCAACTAACTTGTCCATGGCCTGTTCCTCCCCGGAGTCGTTTTAGGCTTTCACCAAAACTTTGCTCCTGGAACAGGCCTCTCGTCAATTTCTTATCCAGAATTCAGGTTAATATACTTCCTATCGCTCTACGTTTTTCTCCGTAGAACACCTGCCTTCGGTATTTTGGGGCAAAGACAATGTGATATTTACAGTTCCATCGGGTATGCGCTAAGCTTTTCTCATCCCTCATGGTGGGACCCCCTTTCGATTTCTTGATTGACTTTTGCAGTTGCCAGACCGCAAGGTGTTTTAACAAATCAAAAGGGGTTTTTATAGCTGCCTCATCGCTGAAAGCTCTACGGAACCCCCTGCCTAGCAGGGGGTTTTCTATATACAAAGAAAGATCCCAGCATTCTGGCTGGGATCGCTTTCAGATTGATTTTTATAGATGCCGCTAATCAGTTAGCCCAAAATACCATTCAAGAAATGAGTTAAAATCTTTCCATTGAGGTTTGAATTTCCCTTCGTAAAAATCGAGCATTTCTTGCCCTAAACCTATTTCGAGTACTTCTCCAGTTTTTCTATTATAGAAAAACCCATATTCACCCTCGAAACTATCTAAGGGAAGATATTCTTCTTCTGAACAACGAAGCAATTTATGTGTAAATTTTATTTCTAAATCATAATTGCTATTAATAATAAACCAACAGATTTGGTAAATTTCACGATGTCTATTATGAAATGTCGGGCCATCCTCTGCATGTAAGTAAAATTGGGCAAAATCAGATTGTAAATCTATATTTAACTCAATTAATGCATTCAAATATTCTGGGTGGATAGAATCATCCCACCACCCTTGATCACTAAAATATTTTTTAACTTTATAAGGTAGCATGATTTATATCCTATTTATTTTAATCCTGTGTTTTCAATATACTTCACGATCAATATTAAATAACTTTCTATCAATAGGGAATCCTGATGTGTTTTGGGTAAGTAAGGATGAAGCACATTGGAAAAATAATATTCTTTCCAGGTATCATGTGACGGCTAAAATAATAGGTCTAATCTATTTTTGGTAGAGTCCGGAGAGGGTCCGGACTCTGAGGCGATTACCTGTTGAGTGTAAATTATCTAACTTATTTTGGAACACTTTCTGTTAGTTAACATTTATATGGCATGGTTCCAAAAAGATTAGATAACAATTAGTTCACCCCACAAATCAAAAGGAGGCTTAACTTTATGATTACGTGTATATGCATCAACAACGAATCTTAAATATTCATTAAACGTCCAATTAGTTGCCTTAACGGTTTCTTCATTTTCATCATAATGATAAACCAAATCAGGATTATCTGATGTTGTTAATAGAAAGTAATACTGTGTATAACTCTCTACTGAAATAAAAAATGGTTTTTTATCCAACAAATGATGAAGTTGGATATTACATAACTCTTCTCGTTGACCACTTTGAAATAATACTTCACCTCGAATAGTTTCTTGCATTTGGTAAAAAACTAAAGGAACATCACCAAATAGACCACCACTACAACGTCCCATGCATGTTAAAAAGTCATATAATTGACCCTTTACTTCGATATCATAAAGACGTTCAAATTTTGGTATTTCTTCAACAGCATATCCCCTGATATAACTGATATCGATCTCTAACTCAGGGAAAACTGAGTGCAGGTAATTTATGAGTGTTTGATTAATCATGGGTTAGCTCCTGTTGAACCTTGAAAAATATTGACATTAAAATTTTTGTTCATTTCGGCAAAATTCTGGCTAGTATATCCACAGCCGATGCACATTCCTGGTTCCATTATTGACGTATTTTGTACAGAAATATTTACATTTGCCTTTTGACCATTGTAATTATCTTGAATATAACTGAATAATTTTTGTTCAGCATGATTAAGGTTTGTCTTTTGTGTTTTTATAATCCCTATACTGGGTATACTTTCGCTATCGGTCAAGATAACCTTATAATTAACTCCACCTATATTTACTGTCGTTGGTGAACTGCCAGACCAGGCTTTGCCACTCACGGATAAGTAATATTCAGTTATACCATTGGTATCTACTGATGCAGTTGCATAACTTACTGCTTTATCGTTTTTTTGATGGCTTGCTTTAAGATATTTCAGGGTTTCTTGTCTGACTAGATTAAGGTCTAACGCTTTATCGGTAACTTTATTTAAATCATAGACACGGTAATTTTCCAGTGCTCTTTTTGCTTCTTGTTCTATTAAGCCCGTTACAGCATAGGTATTAGGTTTCTGATTTTTCGATAATAACGCGGTTGAAGCATGATTCAATTCATTCGCCAGATTTTTTGCACTTTCTGAACTGTAGCCTAATATTTTAACCGTTCCGACACCCAATGCTCCAGTTCCCAGTGCCGCTTCTGGTGCCATTGCATCTGCTACAAAGATACCCATCTTATTGATACAAAAGGATCCCTGAACTTTACAGGCTTCAAAAGCCATACGCCCTGCAAATAACATTTCTTCAGTGGCAGCTGCCAGTATATAACCGCCAGCAACCGTAACGTATGCCCCTCCAGCAACGGCAAGAGCAGCAATAGCCCCATCCTGTCGTGCTGCTACACGTGCAGCTGCAGCTTTGTCCCCACTTGCTGCTGCTGCTATATCTCTTCCATTCTCCTGAAAGATTTGATCCCACTGGTGTTCGGTATAGTTATAACGGTAAACGAGATCAGCACTGTTGGCTGCGCTATACACCCCTTCTGGTGTGCCACTAATTAATGCACCTGATAGCGCTCCAATGACTTGCACTGTTTGAGCTTTGGCTTCATTACCTTGGATGGCTTCTTGAATTTTATGAAATTGACGCTCAGGTTCATTACGGTACTTAGATTCAAATAGACTGCTTTCCATAACAACTGTAGCTAATTCAGCGGCCAACGCACCAGCTGCAGCACCTTTAGCATCTCCACCACCAATTTCTGCAGCAAGAGCTGACACTGCCGCATGGCTAATTGCTTTTCCAGGCGCTCCTAATACAGCTCCATTGTTTCCTATAATATTCGCCCCTTCCGCATTAATCTGGTTACCCACATTAGTAAGCAAGGCAGCGGCGAAGTTATCTTTGAAACTACCACCGTTAATTGCGGTATTTAAACTGGAGCTGATGACTGATTGCCCTGCAACACGCTGAGCAACTTTGCTCCAATCTGCTTTATTACTTAATAAAGGCGCTTTAGTAGCTCCATTAGCTGTTTTTTCCACGCCTATGAGATTGTCAAATCCGGCCAATGCACCACCAATTGCCATAGAAGTAGCCGTTGATTTTACCGTCTCACTGTTTCCCATCTCCTTTAAGGTCTTAGAAATATTACCACCATTATTAATCAGCTTGACTGCTGCAGTAGAAGCCAGAGATGCCATACCGGCAGTCACAGCACCACCCACTGCGGCGGCTGTTGCAGCACTGGCTCCGACGGTGGTGGCGGCACCTGCTGTATAGCCAGCAGCAGCAACAGTTACCCCTGCTCCTGCAGTGACGACAGCAACGGCGATAGCGATAGCAGCAGAAACAGCTGGGTTTAAATGCTGGTCCTGATAATTCCAACTTTCATAAGCATCCTGAACTTCATTCCAATGCACATCCTGACGCTGATTTAATCCTTTTAACCAAGCTGTTTCAGGTGTATCACCAAGTGCTGCCAATGCAGCTTGCAAGGTTTGTCCTTTCTGGGTTTTGATATCCGCACTGATTCCATTTGCGGCATCAATCGTTAATTTTCCGCCGATATGAACAGAAGGCAGTATCCATGTTTCTGCACTATAGCCACTATTCCCATTCTGAATAAAAAATCCTTTAGATTGGCTAATAGTTTGTTCAAAAGCGCTATCTTTAACGGCTTTAAAGTTTACCTTACCGTGCGTACTCGTTAGGGTCGCGTTGTTATTTGTTTCAATCTTACTGGCTTCATAAGTGCTGTCATCGTGACTGAGTAAGTTAATATCACCATCAGCTACAAATTCAGTGACTTTATTGATAACTGAGTGATGATTGGTTGTTGAAGTTTTCTTTCTACCATGCCAATTACGTTTAGAGCTGGAAGTTTTATAGTCAGTCACGTCTTCTAGTGCTTGTGCATAAAGATAACCACCCTTAGCAGCAATATTCATTACATTTTTGGCAACTAATTTAGTGGCTTGAAATAAAATTCCTCCATGAGTTAAAATATTTAAATCACCATCGCTATTTAGCTTAGTGCCTGTATGATTTACAGTGTTAGAATTATAATCACTACTTCTTCCATTTAATTTTATTGTATTATTTTGAGCGGGCTCAAAATACATGTTTCCACCACTTATGAGATTTAAATCTCCTCCAGAATAAAGTGTAGCTCCTTGAGTAGTCAACGTTCCATTCGCAGTTAAGGTTAGTTTTCTTCCCCCCTTTATATCAGAAGTTAGATGGTATCTCTTTTGTTCCAAATCATAACCGATAAGAGGAGTAGGAACTGTAAAATAAGGGAATGAATTGAAAGATATATTTTTACCGGCAGATAATAAAGTGTGACCTTCTGAAGATAAAATGACACTTTGTGCACTTAGATTTTTTCCTGCATTGATTAAAAGGTCTCCCCCGGATTGAATTTTACTTGTAATGTTATTAATTGTAGATGGGGAAACCCAAAATTGAAAATGATCCTGTGCTGACTGTATTTCTCCAGAGTTTTTTTTATTATTGTTAGGATCATTATCTCCTACCCCAGGTAATAACTTAAACATAGGGTTATTATACATCCAAAGACTATCATCATATTTATCTCTCCGATATCTATAATTGAAATCTTCTCCAATGATCCTAGGTCCTAAATCTATCTCTTTTGCAGAAATTAAACTAATATCTTTTCCCGCTTTAATGCCAATTCCTTTTAATTTAAGGGGTTTATTTCCAGCGTTTAAAGAAACTGAACCAATTGTATTCAGTTTTTCAATAGATAATGCTTCATTAAATAATCTCAAGTCATTCTCTTTGTCGAAGGGTTGAGATAGTTTTTTATTGTTTTTTAGAATGGAATCATCATAATTTATGACTATTCCTTGGTTAGCCGTTACAGTTATATCCCCATTTTGGGGTTTAAAGCGTAGGTTTGATAAAAAAATACTCTTTCCTGCTGAGATGGATAAATCTCGAACAGCTGAAATCTCACTTAACCACCTAATGTTATTAGGTAGGAAATAATTTCTGGTGTTATCGGTGCTAGCCTTTATATCACCCTCTTTACTGATTAACGTGATATCTTTAGCTTTAAGATCACTTTGAATTATTTCAATGTTATTAGGCGCGATAATCGATAAGCCATTTTTAGCAGAAATTTTTGACTGATGGGTATTAACATAATCATTAGCGATGATTGAAATATCGTTATCTGATTTTATGTTAGTATTGTTATTGATTGAAGAAGACGACAATACTATATCTTTCAAACTCACTAACGCGTCTGAATTATCGCTATCAATAGTTATTTCACCTGTTTTTTCAATATCATAAGCCCTTTTTTTTTCGAGATTTATATTATTTGAAAAGTCAATTATTAAATTCCCTTCAGAGAACAAAAGAGAATTCATTGTAGGATTAACATCTTTCCAAGAATGAGTTTCGCCTAAGTCAATAAATGAATAATCAAAGTCA
This sequence comes from Xenorhabdus sp. PB61.4, assembly GCF_963894935.1. Lineage (NCBI taxonomy): Bacteria > Pseudomonadati > Pseudomonadota > Gammaproteobacteria > Enterobacterales > Morganellaceae > Xenorhabdus > Xenorhabdus sp. PB61.4. The sequence continues at coordinate 3,567 of NZ_CAWQJR010000044.1, read as the reverse complement.
CATCCCCAAATGCAAGGAAACCCAAAACCAAAAGTATGGAATATATCTTTCTCACCATTTTGAGTGCTTATTATATTCAGATTTCTCCCAGTTAAGATTAAATCTTTCTTGGATTTAATGTCCGAGTTTATATTTTCCAATTCAGTGGAGTTAATAAATAGGTTGTTACTAGATTCTATAGAGGATTTTGGAGAGTTAACATTATATTGCGTTAAACTCCGTTTAACATTGAGCGCGTTATTCTTATAAAAATCCATCACATCGAACCATTTTAAATACTTAAATTCGTATGTGAGTGTTTTATTATTTTTTCTGGTTGAAGTGGCTTCAATTTCTAAATCATTTCTCAAAGAAAAATTTTGAATATTAGCTAGTTTTTCAGCTCTAATAATCAAGTCGCCCTTATCGGTTTTTATAGTTGCCGATTTATTTTCAATATATTGACTTTTATCTCCGCTTGCATTTTTTTGAATCCACATATTATTATTGGATTGTAAAAGTGCCTGAGGCCCTGTATTGCTGATAGATTCACCATACACCCGCATATCTTGCCCAGCAGTCACACTACCTTTATTGCTGATCTTATCACCAGCAAGAATAATGTCCTGCTTTGCCTGAACAGAAGAACTTGGTCCGATATTAATTTCTTTGGCACCGGCATTTAAATCAGTTTTCGCCTTAATGTTGCCGAGTTCCATTTTGCCATTGGCGCTGAGCGTAATATCTCCCTGAGTACTGGTGATATCTTTCAGATTCACCCCGACACCACTTTCTGTTGCAATCAGGCGGATTTTATTGGCATACATCCCCCCCAGTGCTTTGGTATCGACAGCCAGTTGTGGTACTGCGCCTTCTCCGGCAATGGTTTTTGATGTGCCATCTTTGAAAGAAATTTGGTTGGCGCCCTGCGTAATTGCAAGATTATTGGCCTGAATTTTGCCATTCAGCTCAGTTGCCCGGCTGATAATATCGACATAATCGGTTGACTGACCGTTTAACCCCTTACCGCCAATTGTAATCTGGCCTTTTGTCACGGCCAGAGCATCCAGTGCTCCTTGGCTATCAAACTGTGGTTTACCCGTGGTCAGAATTGCACCGGTGGTATTAATAAACCCGCATCCGTCACAGGTGATGCCATTGGGGTTAGCTATCATCACGTTGGCCTTCTGACCGGCCACTTCCAGTTGCCCCAGTAATTCAGAACGGTTGCTGCCGGTCACTTCGTTAATGATGAGTTCGGCGGCTTTTCCCTGCAAGTTAGCGTTAGCACTGATTTGTCCAGCCAGTTGTGAATTAATCGCCTGTGTAGCGTTATTCAATACCGCTCCCTGAGTCCCGGTATTAAATTCGTGATACGTATTGTGCGATATTCCGGCGTTATTGGGAGCCGCAATATTCACTACCGGTACATTGCCGTTGTTGTGGATCTGAGTCTGCGTGTTATCAGGGGTAATCCCCCCTGCTACTGCTGAGTTCAGTGGATATATACCTGTCAGGTAAATCAAAAAATAACTGGTTCCCTTTGCCAGGGGACTAATGGTTTTATCTTTTTCTTGTTCTTTCATGAAATGAAATCCAAATTTCGTGCTGTGTTTTTATTAAAAATGAAATGAAGCAGACCAATAAACGACCCAATGGTCTGGTCTGAGATGGGTGGGATAAATCAAGGGTTTTCCTACTGTGACCCGCTGATCCATTTTGTTGTTATTGAGTGAAATACCCAGTGATACTCCGGTAACATTGCCTCCTTCGATTTGCCTTTTTTTATTGTTTTCCAGCCAGCCTGTATCTAGCGCCCCATTTAAAGCAAGTTCACTTGATAAAGGGAGTCTGGCTACTTTCCAGTTCAGTTCATTACGCCAATATCCCCCATTATTCCCGATGAGATTTTGCTCTTTAAATCCCCGGACGGAGTATTGCCCGCCTAATGACAGGCGCTCACTGGCGTAAAGGTTATCCGGTGTAAATTGCCCATACAGCGAAGTCAGATAATAAATATTTTCCGTAACAGGAATAAAATAGCTGCTGCTCAGGCTGAACTTACGAAACTGACTTCTGAGGGCATTGCGATCGCCGGAGTTATCTTTTGTTGCACCCCACATATCTAAGCCATGACTGAATGTTGGGTTAAAGGTCAGATAGCCTCCTGCCAGCATCGTGCTGTAGTGAGCGCCCAAACTAACCGCACTCAATGTCGGGCTGCTGACGGATAACTTAACGCCCGCCGTGGTATTGGCAGTCTGGCGGCGGACTAGTCCCATATTCAGCCCCAACTTTTGCTGACCATCGCGGTATAGCGTCCGGTTTATTTTGAATTGGTGAGTTTGTCCCTGACTTTCATGGCGATAACTCCCTGTACCTACGGCTATCATTTGAAATGAGCGGTTGCGGGCATACTGATAATCGAATGACCAGTAGCCATAAGGCAGGGTTACGCCTGATGTCAGGCTCCAGTTCTGGTGATTATGTCGGAAATCACTGTTACGGCTGGCAGATATTGACCACAGGTCAGCAAGGTGTAGAGGGTTATCCAGCCCTAACGTGGCATTAATTTGTTCTTGCCCAGTATTTTTCTGCCCGCTGTTATCTATTCCCAGACTGGTATTAACCGGTAATCGTGATTCAGTGCGTTTCAAAATAACGTCAGAGTAACCGGGTTGCTTAGCCGGCTGGATATCAATGGTGATTTGTTGAGAAGGCAGGCGGTTTAACTGCTCCAGACCCTGCTCAATGTCTCGCAGGCTAAGTATTTTTCCGACCATACCCGGAAAAGCTATTTTCAGGGCAAGGAGAGATTCCCCATCAAGCAGGATGGAACTGACTTTTCCTTCGGTAACTGTGATAGTCAGGACGCCGTTGGATAAATCCTGTTCGTTTAATCCTGCCTGAGAAGTGATATAACCTTTTTCTATGTAGGTATTAGATACCTTACGTACCAACTCGTGAATTTTACCGGCAGTCAGGCAATGAGATAAGTAAGGTTTGGATAGTGCCTGTTGTACTGATGCGGAAAGATTGTTTGCGCCTTCAAGCTGAATTTGATGAATAGGGTGGCAAAGTGCACCCTCATCATCAGATGCTGGTACGGGGAGGGGTGATAATGTAACGCTATTACGGATATCATCACGTTGCTGTTGGGCTTGTTGTAGCAAGTCTTTTTGTTGCTGAGTAATAGCATCCTGGTCAACTGGGCTGATTAACGGTGATGTCGCTGATTTCCCTGAAGTGGCTAATAGTGCCAGGAACAATAAGCCTACAGAATTAATAATAATTCTGTTCTGATAATATCGAGACATAAATAAATTTCAGGTGTAAGAAAAAGGCGCGAATTATATATAAATGTAAACTTAAATCAATATCATTATGGTTTTGTTTTTTGTTGATTAATTTATTTTATTTATTATGGGAAGAGTTTTTAATTTTATCGTTTTAAATTGTGCATTTTTATTTGCTATTTGTTTTTTTATGACCATTTTAATTTATTTTTTAATGTAATATTATTTGTGAATGATGAGTTAATTAATTATTTTATTTTTATAGTAGTGCTTTTAATTCATGATATTGAAT
>NZ_CAWQJR010000043.1:0-9249 GCF_963894935.1 Xenorhabdus sp. PB61.4 | reverse complement strand
TCGTTGGACAGACACTTACGGCCCAACGGAAGCGACTGTCATTGTAACCTCTCTGTCACTCAATGGTGGCGCCTTACTCGATGCGGCTGAAACGTTATCCATTGGTCGCCCAATCGCCAACTGTCGAATTTATCTGCTTGATAAAACACAACAACTGGTGCCTCCGGGCGTGACGGGGGAAATTTATATCGGTGGCGCTGGCGTCGCCCGGGGTTACCTGAATCGTTCTGACTTGACTGCGGAGCGCTTTGTTGCTGACCCGTTCAGTGCTGAACCGAATGCCAGAATGTATAAAACCGGCGATCTGGGGCGCTGGCTACCGGATGGCAATATCGAATATCTGGGTCGTAATGATTTTCAGGTCAAGATCCGGGGCTTCCGCATCGAGCCGGGGGAAATTGAAGCACAGTTAGTGGCCTGTCAGGGTGTCAGGGACGCGGTGGTTATCGCCCATAAGACGGATAAGGGTGAACAACGCCTGGTGGCTTATCTGGTGCCACAACCTGACGTTACGCTGGAAGCAGCCGATCTGCGCGAGCAGCTGAGAAGTAGTCTGGCGGATTATATGCTGCCCAATGCCTTTGTCATGTTAGATACCTTGCCGCTGACCCCCAGCGGCAAGCTCGACCGCCAGGCGCTGCCCGCGCCGGACTTGTCAGCGGTCATTACCCGAAACTATGAAGCACCAGTGGGTGAGGTGGAAACGGCACTGACAGAAATCTGGCAGGAATTACTGGGGCTGGAACGAGTCGGACGTCACGACCATTTCTTTGAGCTGGGCGGGCATTCGTTGATCGCGGTCAGCCTGATTGAACGGTTGCGCTGCCGGGGATATTCACTGGAGGTACGCAGCATTTTTGCAACCCCATTGCTTTTGGAAATGGCGCAAGCAATACACTCACAACAGGACACTTCCGATATTTTTGTTCCCGCCAATCGTATTCCCGATGGTTGCACGGTTATCACCCCGGATATGCTACCGTTGGTGACGCTGTCACAAACTGAAATTAACACGATTGTTGCAACTGTGGCGGGAGGGGGGGCTAATGTACAGGATATCTACCCGCTGTCGCCCTTGCAGGAAGGTCTTTTATTCCACCACCAGTTACAGGAAAATGGGGATGCCTATCTGTCAAATAGCTTGCTGGCTTTTGATACCCGTTCCCGTCTGGATACCTTTCTGAATGCTTTGCAACAAGTGATAGACCGCCATGATATTCTGCGGACAGCTTTCTGCTGGCAGGGACTGTGCAAACCGATGCAGGTAGTCTGGCGAGAAGCAAAACTGCCGGTGATGTCGTTTGTTCCCATATCGGCAGAAAATATTCCGTCACAATTGCAGGCACATATCACCAACCGGTTGGATATCACTCAGGCTCCGTTGTTTACTGCCAGTACTGTCTATGATCCCGCCTCTGAGGAATGGTTATTGGCACTGAGTTTCCATCATCTGGTCTGCGATAATATGACACTGACGTTGATCATGGATGAAATTCAACAGCTATTACAGAAACAGACGGTACAGGGGCAGGCGATTGAGCTAACTCCGCCACTGCTGTACCACAATTTTATTGCCCAGACCCTTAACGTACCGGATTCGGTACATGAAGACTATTTCCGTCAACAGCTTGCGGACATTGATGAACCCACCGCACCTTTCGGTTTGCTTAATGTACAGGGCAATGGCACTGATGTGACGGAATCCCGTTTATCACTGGATAAAACACTGGCTCATACTCTGCGCGCGCAGGCTCGGCGTTTAGGCATCAGTGCGAGTGTGCTGTTCCATGTCGCCTGGGCACAAGTCTTGGCTAAAATCTGCGGACAAGAAAAAGTCGTATTCGGTACAGTGCTATTGGGACGATTACACGGCTCGGCCAATGCCGATCAGATGATGGGGATGCTTATTAATACCCTGCCAATCCGAGTCTCCTTGAGTCATTTCAGTGTATTGGAAGTCGTGCAGGCAACAGCCAAAAATCTGGCAAACCTACTGGAGCATGAACAAGCTCCGCTGGCACTTGCGCAGAATTGCAGTGGTGTTATCCCTCCGATGCCACTGTTCAGTGTATTGTTCAACTATCGTCACGGCTCATCCGTTCCCGTGGAGGCAGAGAAAACTGTCTGGAAAGGAGTGCGCCTGCTGGCATCCACAGAGAGAACAAACTATCCCATCACCCTTTCAGTGGATGATACAGAGGATGGTTTCACGTTGGTGGCTCAGAGCGTGGCGGGTGCCGACCCTTGCCGATTGGTGAATTACCTGCATACTGCCCTGAGTGAATTAGTTAACACGCTGACGGCTGAACCCCAGCGGCCTGCGCTTGATTTATCTATTCTGCCTGCGGCTGAACGTCAGCTACTGTTGGAGAATTTCAATGCCATACAGGCTGATTTCCCACCAGATACCTTGATCCACGAATTGTTTGAACAACAGGTTGCTCGAACACCAGAAGCGATTGCCGTGGTGTGGGAGGCGGAAACGCTCAGTTATGACGAACTGAATCGTCAGGCTAACCAATTGGCCCATTATCTGATTGAATTGGGCGTAAAACCGGATGATCGGGTGGCTATCTGTGTCGAACGCAGCTTAGACATGATCGTGGGGATATTGGCTATTCTCAAGGCTGGCGGTGCTTATGTGCCCCTTGATCCGGCCTATCCCGCTGACCGATTAACTTATATGCTGGATGATGCCGAACCTGTGGTGTTGCTGACGCAAACCACACTGGGCGAAATCACTGGCAATTCTGCATTACCTACTGTCAGACTTGATGACCTGCCCTCATCCACGCTAGCAAACCTACCGGAAACCAATCCGCTGGCCACAGTGCAGGGACTCACTCCACACCATCTGGCGTATGTGATTTATACCTCCGGCTCCACGGGTCAACCAAAAGGCGTGATGGTAGAACATGCTAATGTCACCCGCCTGCTGGCAGCGACACAGGCGAGGTTCCGGTTTGATAACAACGACATCTGGACACTGTTCCACTCTTTTGCCTTCGATTTCTCCGTATGGGAATTATGGGGAGCGCTGGCTTACGGGGGGCGGCTGGTCGTTGTTCCGGCTGAATGTGCCCGCTCACCACACCAGTTCTATGAGCTGCTGTGCCGTGAGCAAGTGACTGTTCTGAATCAGACTCCCAGCGCCTTCCGTCAGCTGATTGTCGCGCAGAATGCGATGCCGCATGCGCAACACACCCTGCGTTGTATTATCTTTGGCGGTGAAGCGTTAGAGCTGCACACCCTCGCGCCATGGATTGACCGTAATCCCACCGATCAGACGCGTTTGGTGAATATGTATGGTATTACTGAGATCACCGTACATGCCACCTATCGGGAACTGACCGAACCGGATATTTATTCAGGGAAAGGCAGCTTGATTGGTCAGCCCCTTGACGATTTACGTATCTATATCCTTGATGCCTATGGTCAGCCTGCCCCTCTGGGCGTGGCGGGCGAACTCTATGTTGCCGGTGCAGGCGTGGCACGTGGTTATCTGAACCGACCGGAACTAACCTCAGAGCGTTTCCTGCCTGACGTGTTCTCCGATAATCCCGGGATGCGTATGTACAAAACCGGTGATCTGGCCCGCTGGCTGCCGGATGGCAATCTCGAATACCTCGGCCGGAATGATTTTCAGGTGAAACTGCGTGGTTTCCGCATTGAATTAGGGGAAATTGAAGCAGGCCTGATGCAGTGCCCGGGCGTACAGGAGGCCGTCGTGATAGCCCGTGAAGACGCTGAAGGGAATACCCGTCTTGTGGCTTATCTCTGTGCTGAAGCGGGTACGGAACTGGTGCCGGTTGATCTGCGCAGACAACTGGCACAACATCTGGCGGAGTATATGATCCCCAGCGCCTTTGTGATGCTGGATACCTTCCCGCTGACACCTAACGGCAAGCTCGACCGCAAGGCCCTGCCCGCGCCGGATTTATACGCCGTGATCACCCGGGATTATGAAGCACCGATCGGTGACGTGGAAATTGCGTTGTCGGAAATCTGGCAGGAGTTACTGGGACTGGAACGGGTCGGACGTCACGACCATTTCTTTGAGCTGGGCGGGCATTCCCTGATTGCCGTCAGCCTGATAGAACAGTTACGCAGCCGGGGATATTTACTGGAGGTGCGTAGTATTTTTGCCACACCGTTGCTTTCGGAGATGGCGCAGGCGATACAGGCCCGGCAAGATGCGCCGGATATGCTTGTCCCACCCAACCGTATTCCTGACGATTGCACACGCATTACCCCCGATATGCTGCCGCTGGTAACGCTGTCACACACTGAGATTGATTCGATTGCCGCAACTGTGACGGGTGGCGTGGCTAATGTACAGGATATCTATCCGCTGTCGCCCTTGCAGGAAGGGATTTTATTCCACCATCAGTTGCAGGAAAACAGCGATACTTATTTATTAAACACGCTGTTAGCGTTTGATACCCGCTCCCGTCTGGATACCTTTCTGAACGCCCTGCAACAGGTGATAGACCGCCATGATATTCTGCGCACGGCGTTTTGCTGGCAGGGACTGAGCCAGCCGGTACAGGTGGTCTGGCGGCAAGCAAAACTGCCAGTGACATCGTTTGTTCCAGCACAATCTATTCAGGCACAACAACCACAGGCGCATAGCATCTCCCGACTGGATATCACTCAGGCTCCGTTGTTTGCCGCCAGTATTGCCCTCGACTCGGACAGTAATGAATGGCTTCTGGCGCTGAATTTTCACCATCTGGTCAGTGATCATATGACACTGGAATTTATTATGAAGGAGATTTTTCTGTTATTAGACGGTAAGGAAGAATCTCTGCCTACACCACTGCCTTATCGTAACTTTATCGCCCAGATCCTGAAAATGCCGGATTCAGTACATGAAAGTTACTTCCGTGAGCGGTTTGCCGATATTGAAGAACCCACGGCACCTTTTGGCCTGCTGGATATACAGGGGAATGGCGCAAACGTGTCGGAAGCCCGTTTGCTTCTAAGTGATACGTTGGCCCAGACTCTGCGTGCGCAGTCTCGCCGTCTGGGGATCAGCCCCAGCGTGCTGTTTCATGTCGCTTTTGCTCAGATGTTGGCTCATATCAGCGACCGTGAAGAAGTCGTGTTCGGTACTGTACTGCTGGGACGATTGCACGGTTCAGCCGGGGCTGATCAGGTTATGGGGATGTTTATCAATACATTGCCGATCAGGATATCCCTGAATAATCTCAATGTGTGGGAGGTAGTGCAGGCGACAGCCACAAATCTGGCCGAACTACTGGAACATGAGCAGGCTCCGTTGGCACTGGCTCAACGGTGCAGCGGAGTGATCCCCCCCTTACCCTTGTTTAGTGCTCTGTTTAACTATCGATATAGCCCGTCAGAATTGGGCGAGAATATCGGTTGGCCGGGCATACGCGTATTACAGTCTGAGGAACGGACAAACTATCCCATTACTCTTTCCGTGGATGATCACGGGAACGATTTCACGCTGGTGGCTCAGACCGTAGACGGAATTAATCCGGACAGAATTGTGCATTATCTGCACACTTCCCTCAGTGAGCTGGCTGATGCACTGACCGCTGACGTTCAGCAACCGGTACTCAGCTTATCCATCCTGCCGGCATCCGAGCGTCAGCAGTTACTGGTGGATTTCAACGCAACACAGGTCGATTTGCCGCAGCATGCCCTTATCCATGAACTGTTTGAACAGCAAGTCGCCCGGACACCCGATGCTATCGCCGTACTCTTTGAAGAACAAACCCTGAGCTATGAAGCCCTTAACCGTCAGGCCAACCAATTGGCACATTATCTGATGACATTGGGCGTTAAACCGGATGATCGGGTGGCTATTTGTGTCGAACGCAGCTTAGAGATGGTGGTGGGATTACTGGCTATTCTCAAAGCGGGCGGGGCTTATGTCCCCCTTGATCCGGCTTATCCGCCTGAACGGCTGGCCTATATGCTGGAAGATGCGGCGCCTGTGGCATTGCTGACGCAAACTGGGCTGGCGGGTCAATTGACCTATCCGATCCCCACGGTGCAACTGGATAACCAAACATCGCTTTTTGATATCCAGCCTGACCATAACCCCGATGCAACCTCGTTGGGGCTGAATTCCCACCATCTGGCCTATGTCATTTATACCTCTGGCTCGACCGGACAACCCAAGGGAGTTATGGTGACCCACCGCAATGTCATCAATCTGTATACCGGGCTGCAATCGGTGATCGATATCACGCCACCGTGTCGTACTGCCCTGAATGCCAGCATTGTATTTGACGCTTCGGTACAGAGTTGGCTGCAATTACTTGCAGGCCATACACTGGTTATCATTCCGGAGGCTATTCGTGCCAATACGGAGCAACTCTGGCGTTATCTGGCACATCATGCTGTGGAGCTGTTTGACTGTACTCCCGTGCAGCTGCAATGGCTGTTGAATTCGGGGCTGGGTACCGATACGGATTATCAGCCCAAATTGGCGTTAATCGGCGGCGAGGCCATTTCTCCTGTCTTGTGGTCGCGCTTGCAACAAATAAAAACGTCCCGTTTTATCAATGTCTACGGCCCCACAGAATGTACCGTTGATACGACTTTTTGTGCGATAGATCATTCCCTGTCGTCTCCCAGCATCGGTCATCCGATAGCCAATGCCCGAATCTATCTGCTTGATATTTATGGTCAGCCTGTGCCCCTTGGCGTCACTGGCGAGATTTATATCGGGGGTGCGGGTGTCGCCCGGGGATACCTGAACCAGCCTGAACTCACAGCAGAACGGTTTGTGGCCGATCCTTTCAGTCCACTTCCTGATGCCAGAATGTACAAAACCGGTGATTTAGGACGCTGGAGACCGGATGGCAATATCGACTATCTGGGGCGTAACGATTTTCAGATCAAACTGCGCGGTTTCCGGATTGAACCGGGAGAAATTGAGGCACAACTGCTGGCCTGTGATGGAATTAAAGAAGCGATGGTTATTATCCATGAGACAGATAACGGCGAGAAGCGCCTGATAGCCTACCTGGTGGCACAACCAGACGTTACGTTGGAAGCTGCCAACTTACGCGAAGAACTGAAACTCTGTTTGCCCAATTATATGCTACCCAGCGCTTTTGTAATGCTGGATACCTTCCCGTTGACTCCCAACGGTAAGCTCGACCGTAAAGCGCTACCCGCTCCTGATTTGTCGACGGTAATAACCAGTGACTATGCCGAACCTATGGGTGACGTAGAAAACAGACTGGCACAAATCTGGCAGGAACTGCTGGGTCTGGAACGAATCGGGCGGCATGACAGCTTTTTTGAAATCGGCGGACACTCACTTTTAGCCGCAAGACTGATAGCCCGTATACAAACCGAATTTTTAGTCCAGATACCTATCGTTTCAATTTTCCAGTCATCCCGATTATCAGAGCTATCTGAACTCATTCTCTCTGCCCAAATGAATTCAGCATGGGGAGATGACTCAGAGTTAATCATGAAAAACCTCGATTCAATGTCCGCAGAAGAATTAATCGCAATTTTAAGTGGAGATACTGAAGAATGAGCAAAGCTAATATCAATATCGAAATGTTAAAACGAGCTGTTTTAGAGAAAAAAGTTAAAGAGCAAATTAAACAATACGCTAATGAAACTCGTTCATTGCACATGCCGATAACGAAGACAGATCGCCATGCGCCTTTAGTATTATCCTTTGCCCAACAGCGATTATGGTTTATCGGACAATTCGATTCAGCCGCAAGCCGGGCCTATCATATCCCTGTCGCATTGCGTCTTACGGGGAAACTTGAACATCAGGCACTCATCTCCGCTCTTGATAACCTTGTGGCCCGTCAGGAAAGTTTGCGCACCCACTTTACATTGGTGGATGATCAACCTTGTCAGAAAATAGCCCCTCCGGATACTGGCTTTTCAATGAGTTATCTGGATTTACGTTCTCTGAGTGAAGACGAACGTTCAGCCCGTGTTGACGAACTGGCTGAATCTGAAGCCCGGATGCCTTTTGATCTTACTCAGGGTCCGTTAATCCGGGGGCAGCTATTGCATCTGGATAATGAAGAACATGTCCTGTTGTTCACTCAACATCACATCATTTCTGATGGCTGGTCCAGTGGTATTTTAATCCGCGAACTGGCGGCATTTTATCAGGCTGCCCTGACCGGACACGACGCTGATTTGCCACCACTGCCTATCCAGTACGCCGACTATGCTGCCTGGCAACGCAGCGCATTGCATTGCGATGAACTGACCGTACAGCGAGATTATTGGTATAACCAGCTTAATGGAGCGCCATCACTGCTGGAACTGCCAACGGATCGCCCTCGTCCCTCCGTGCAGAGCTATAGTGGAAATAAGATACCTGTTCACTTTGATGGGGAATTACTCACTGCCCTGAAAACATTTGCACAAAATCAGGGAGCCACATTATTTATGACTCTTCTCACGGCGTGGACTATTGTTCTCTCCCGTTTGAGTGGTCAAAACGATATTGTTATCGGTCTTCCCATTGCCAATCGTACTCGCACCGAACTGGATAATCTGATTGGTTTTTTCGTCAACACGCTCGCCTTACGTATTGAATCAGGCCAATGTCATACAATAGCGGAACTACTGGCCCATGTTCGTAAACAGACACTGGCGGCTTATGCTCATCAGGATCTGCCTTTTGAACAGGTGGTGGAAGCTCTACAACCCGAACGTAGCCTAAGTCATAGCCCTATCTTTCAGGTGATGCTGGCATTAGACAACACTCCGGCTCAGGAATTGAAACTTCCCGGGCTTGAACTTTCTATTATCGAACAACCGCAATACAGTGCTCAATGTGATTTAACGCTGTCGTTCACTGAAACAGCCGGAAATTCAGGCTTAATCGGAACGCTAATATACGCAACTGATTTATTCGATAGGGAAACCGTGGTTCGTATTGCGGGTTATTTTCAAAACGTGATAACCGCAATGATCGCTGATGTGAATCAGACGATTTCATCACTGCCTATGTTATCCGTAATGGAACAACAACAATTATTAGTGGATTTTAATGCCACGCAAGCTGACTTTCCGCAGAATGCCCTCGTCCATGAACTGTTTGAACAGCAAGTGGCTCAAACGCCGGAGGCTATTGCTGTCGTCTGTGAAGGGCAAACACTGAGTTATGATCAACTTAACCGTCAGGCTAATCAACTGGCCCATTATTTGATTGGATTGGGGATACAACCGGATGATCGGGTGGCTATCTGTGTCGAGCGCAGCCCGGCATTGATCGTCTGC
>NZ_CAWQJR010000042.1:0-9277 GCF_963894935.1 Xenorhabdus sp. PB61.4 | reverse complement strand
TCTTTTTTTAAAGCAGAACGAGGCGGTATCATGACGGCGCTACCTTGCAGAGATATACTGTGTCTACATTTTACTCAATTTTGTGGCTGTGAAAAGTTTTTAGAGGTTCCCAATACTTAATGACATTAAAATCAGACAAGATGATCTTGTTACCATATCTTATTATATTAACAATACGTGTATTTGTGAATTTTTTGGAAATATCATAGAAAAAGAATACACTCTAACAAACTGTCAGAAATTTTCATGGTTAATAAAAACTTCTGATGAGCCACCTATTACAATCATGACTATTTTGAAAGAGTGGGCTCAAGGAAATGATTTTCTATACTGGAAAAATAACAAATGCAAAGAATCTAAAAAATTATGGCTAACTGCATGTTTATACTGGCAACAAACTTTTTTACCAAAATCTGAAAAAACAATCCATGCTTCACTATATTTAGATGGAGTTAACAATTATCTTGATTTCTTTTGTATGCTTGGGGAGGCATTTTTTGGCAAAAGAGGATACATAGGTAAAGATTTTCATGGATTCGATGATTTATTGAGTAATTTAAGCCATAAAAAATCAGAAATTAATATTTACACTAAAAACGTTAAGAAGTTAAAGCAATTTTTAGAGAGTATTAGTCCTCCCGATTATAATTATTATGATATATTTATAGATATATTGATAAATAGAAATTGTAATCTTATCGAGAAATAAGGAAATAACTAAAACTGTATGTGAAGTAGTCATCACCTCCTATGGATGGAGGTGATTTAAAATTAACAATAAAAAAGCAGTTTGGGCTCTCTTGGGATAAGGTTAGTCTGCTTTTTTTATCGCTTCAGTTTCCTTCGGTTCTTCCGGCAATGGCCCTGGGCGCATAATCTGGTTAAAGCTATCCCTGAGCTGATTCACATCAATACCCGCTTCCCCTTTTGGCTGCACCAGAATAAATGAAGTTTCCTGAGATAACATCTCTTGTAGTTTTTTGTTTAACACTTGCGGTGTGAGGGAAGATAAAAATATCTGTCTCAGTCTGCTGTATTGCTCAGGAGCAATATCGATCACATTGTTCTGTTGGGAAATCAGGCGCTGATTAATGAGTACGTCTGTGTCTGTGCGAGCATAGACGGCGAAAAGATGCTGAAGTTGAATGCGCTTCTGCTTGTACAGCTCATCAAACTGCTCTTGTGGTAACCCGCTTTCACGTAGTGATGCCAGGGCGGAAGCCAGATAAAGTGTGGAATCCGTCAGTTTGCCTGATGAAGCGTTCAGGTTTAAGTAGCAGTTTGCCCGTTGATACACAACCCGGCAATCCAAATCCAGTTTGGCGTTATTTTGATTTTCTTCCAGCTTCAGTTGCAAATAATGGTAAAGAGCCTCACGGGCAAGTTCATTAGACCAGTGCTGAAATAGTGTCTGAGAATCATTAATCGGCTGCCAGTTCAGGTTCCAGGCTAAAGAAAGCCTGTCCTGTATGGCTTTCTCACTTTCTACTCCCAGTGTTTCTGTTTTTAATGGCAGCAGGATAGGAACCGCAACAGGGGTCTGACGTTTACCTTCTAATGATGAAAATACCTGATTAAGGCGCTCTGGCAATATCCGGCTATCCACATTGCCCGCAATATATAAAGTCATTGCATCCGGCGTATACCACTGCCGATAAAATGCTTCGACTTTTTTGACATCGACAGGGATTGATACATTCGCTCCGGGATCATGACCAATCAGCGTTGAACCCTGTAATCGTGTACGCCATACAGGATCATGTATGTCTGATGGTAAAGTTGCTACCAGATGCTCCGATGTTTTCATCGCCGGAGTTAATGTTTGCGGTGTGAATACAGCACCGCCTGCAATATCGGATAGCCAGATTAGCGCATCCTGCAATAATTCAGGCTTATTATTCGGTAAGCTAAGGCTATAAAGGGTGAAATCATAGGAAACTATGGCTGGCGGGAAAGGGTTTTTGCTATCAACTGCGTTGTGCCACAGATTTTCCAGTTTTTGTGAGGATAAATCTTTACTGGAAGAGAGAACGATTTTGGGTATGAGGTAAGTATAACCCTGCTGATAGCTTTTCTCCGCCAGAGATCCGGTTTTTACCATTAAACGCAACTGTATTCTGTCGTTCGGCCGTTGTGGGGTTTGCAGGATTTGCCAACTGAACCCATTTTCCAGTTTTCCCTGTTGCCAGGCAGGATCAGGCTGTAAAGTCTCTGCCTGAGCAAAGTAAGTTGTAGCCAGAATGGTGCCACCAATAAGATATCCGATTTTTTTGCATTGCATTCTCACTTACCCCTACCTGTTTAATTTTATCCTTGTCTGAACCAATAAAGATCGCAAACTGTTAGACCTTTATTCACCTTGTAAGGTTTCATTTCATCGAGACTTTTGCTTACTTATTTGGCGATTATAACCTTTTACCAGCAGACCCAATTCATCATCCTGATGACCTTTGGGGCAGATCATGGAAGCTGGCGGATGTTCTTCATTCAGTTCTCTCGCGATGTCACGTAACGGATGTATGATGATACGATTTACACACCAACTTACTGACACCGTAATAATAAGCGCAAGCAATAAGTAAGTCGTCAACATTAACGCAAGTGTATTTAATGCAAAGCGATACACACGATTGGAATCAACCTGTAGGATGAGATGCCCCTGCGATGCCAAGTCTTTTGATGAGATACCATAGACATGTAAAGGAATATTGATTTCTACAGGGATGCCGAAAACTCGCTTTGCCAGTTCTGGTATAGGCCGATGGGTTGCGAAATCCAGACTCATAATCCGGGTGTCATCTCTGGATATCAGTTCAGCCCGCCCTAAAATACCCGATGTTTTCAGCCCGATCAGTAATGTTTTCGCTGTATTGAGATCAGACCTCAATAAAGCATCTGTCAGGGGAGTTTGAATCTGAGCAGCCGCATTATGGAGTTGGTTAATATAATCATCTTTTCGCTGCTGCAACAAATGCGATAATTGGATAGTAATGAAAATAGCAAGAGTGACCAAAGTAACTCCAGTCACTGCCGCCATCTGTTTAATAGTTAACGAACGTTTGACACGCGATTTCATTTTATCCAAACCAGTAATTAACCAAAGACGGGCTATAACGCCTTATTAATGCGGCTGAGTATACTTGATTTTTATTCTTATCGTCTCGTTTAGATGAATACCCCGCCGTAATTGGCGGGGTATTAGAGACTAAAGGTTTAAATCAGCTACTGCGTAGACATTTGATACGTTATGCTACGGCCCGTGGCAATTACGCCGGTGGATTTTGATTCTGTTCTACTGCAAAGCAAGCAACAAGCCGCTCGCCGTATTGCTGTAATTTAGGCTGGAGCTGAGTACATGGGCCAAAAGCATGGCGGCAACGGGCTGCAAAAGCACAGCCCGGAGGCGGATTCATCGGACTGGGCAGTTCTCCTGTTAATTTGATACGTTCACGACGGAGTTCAGGATTTAAACGCGGTGTTGCAGACAACAGTGCCTGAGTGTAAGGGTGACTCGGGTTATTGAAAATCGTATGTTTATCGCCCTTTTCAACACAGCGTCCCAAATACATGACCATCACTTCATCCGCAATATGCTCAACAACAGAGAGATCATGAGAAATAAATACGTATGACAAACCCAGTTCTTGTTGCAAATCCATCATCAGATTCAGAACTTGCGCCCGTACCGAAACATCCAGCGCGGAAACAGGTTCGTCTGCAATAACGACATCAGGATTCAGCATTAATCCACGGGCAATGGCGATACGCTGGCGCTGCCCCCCAGAAAACATATGAGGGTAACGCTGGTAATGTTCAGGTTTTAGCCCGACTTTCTCCATCATTTGCAGAACTTTTTCTCTGCGTTCTTCTGAGGTCAGTGTTGTATTGATAAGTAAAGGCTCTTCCAGAATCTGCCCCACTTTTTTTCGTGGATTCAATGATGCATAAGGGTTCTGGAATACAATCTGGATTTTCTGACGTCGCAGTTTTTCCGCTTCTTTATCTGGCAGCAATAAATCCTGCCCAAGATAATACAGTTCCCCTTCTGTCGGCTTTTCTATCATAGTCAGCAAGCGCCCTAACGTGGATTTTCCACAGCCAGATTCGCCGACAACAGCTAGCGTTTTGCCTTTTTCCAGTTCAAATGAGACACCATCTAATGCTTTCACCATCCGCTCAGGTGAAAATATCCCCGTTTTAACAGGATAATATTTTTTTAACTCAGTCGCTTTCAGCAAAGGAACGGAAGTTTTTTCCTGCCCACTCGCGTTGTGAACAGCCTGTTTGTGCATCACCGTTTCTTGAATACTCATATCGTCGGCCTCCCCTTATCATCCAGCGGCATATGGCATTTAACCTGACGTTCTCCAACCAATTGCAATGCAGGCTCTACCTGATAGCAACGTTCCGTGGCATAAGGGCAGCGCGGATTAAGCAAACACCCGACAGGACGATCATATTTACCCGGAACAACACCCGGCAACGAGGCCAGACGGGCCTTGTCTACCGCAAATTCCGGTAATGCCCGCAATAATGCCTGCGTATAAGGATGGCGGGGCGCTTTGAATATTTCAGTTGCCTTCCCGGCTTCCACTACCTGACCTGCATACATCACAATAATATGCTGTGCGGCTTCGGCAACCAGCGCCAAATCATGAGTGATCAGAATCAGAGCCATATTCTCCTGCTGTTGTAATTCAAGCAACAGTTCAATAATTTGAGCCTGAATAGTGACGTCCAGTGCTGTTGTCGGTTCATCCGCAATCAGTAGTTTTGGCCGACAGGCAATTGCCATCGCAATCATCACGCGCTGGCTCATTCCTCCCGATAACTGATGCGGATAAACATCTAAACGGGAAGCGGGATCCGGAATGCCCACCAGAGTCAGCAAATCAATCGCCCGCTGATAACGGGTTTTGCGGCTGCCGCCCTGATGGACTTTCAACGCTTCCATGATCTGATAGCCCACGGTATAGCAGGGATTAAGGCTGGTCATCGGATCCTGAAAAATCATCGAAACTTCCGCACCAATCAACTGACGACGTTCTTTTTCAGAAATTTTTGTCAGATCACAGCCATCAAACTCCAGTTTTCCGGCCATCACTTTGCCCGGATAATCTATCAGCCCCATAATCGCCAGTGAACTAACAGACTTACCCGAACCTGACTCCCCGACAATACCGACAACCTGCCCCTGCTCAACGCTGTAGCTGATACGGTCAACGGCGCGGAATGGTGCATCTTCATCTCCGAAGTGCACCGATAATTGGTCTATATTCAACAATGCCATTCCATACCCCTACTGCTTGAGCTTAGGATCGAGCGCGTCACGCAGCCCGTCTCCCATCAGGTTAAATGCCAGTACTGTCAACAGGATCGCCAGCCCCGGAAAAGTAACTACCCACCAGGCACTCTGAGCGAATTGCAATACATCTGACAACATAGTTCCCCATTCTGGTGTAGGCGGCTGTGCCCCCATCCCCAGAAAACCCAAAGCCGCCATATCGAGAATGGCATTCGAAAATCCCAATGATGCCTGCACAATCAGAGGAGCAAGGCAGTTAGGCAAAATATTGATGAACATCTGACGTACTGCACCTGCTCCGGCAACCTGAGAAGCGGTCACATAGTCACGGTTGACTTCCACCAGCACTGCGGCCCTTGTCAGACGGATATAGTGGGGCAAAGCGACAAATGTCAGGGCCAGAGATGCGTTCACAATAGATGGGCCGAAAATAGCCACCAGCACCAGTGCCAACAGCAGGCTGGGCAAGGCCAGCATAATATCGACTATCCGCATAATGGCTGCGTCAACCGCACCGCCAAAATAACCGGATAACAGACCCAGAATAATCCCCATCACCAGCGACATCACAACAACCAGACAACCCACCAACAGGGAAAGACGTGCGCCATACATCAGGCGGGAAAGGATATCTCGCCCGACATCGTCAGTACCGAGAATAAATTGCCAGCTTCCTCCATCCTGCCACACCGGAGGCAACAGCAGAGAATCGCGGAACTGTTCAGCAGGGCCATGTGGCGCCAGTAGTCCTGCAAACAACGCGATCAATAACATCAGAATGATATAAGCAAGGCCAATGACTGCCCCTTTATTACGTTTAAAGTAATGCCAGAATTCCTGTATCGGCGTCATCATTTTTGGCGCACCTGATACTGTTTGCTCAGCACTTGATGCTGATTGTTCAGTAAGTTGAGTCATAATGCGCTCCTTATTTCTTATGCCGGATACGTGGGTTGACGATGCCATACAGCAGGTCAACCGCAAAGTTGACCAAAATGATCATAGTTGCCACCAGCAAAACTCCACCCTGTACCACCGGATAATCACGGCGCTGAAGTGCATCAATCAACCAACGCCCCAGCCCCGGCCATGAAAAAATCGTTTCGGTCAGAATCGCGCCCGCCAACATAACCCCCACTTGCAGACCAATCACCGTGACCACCGGCAACAAGGCATTACGTAGCGCATGAATGATAATGACACGCAAACGGCTCAGGCCTTTTGCTCGCGCAGTACGAATATAATCTTCGCCCAAAACTTCCAGCATGGATGAGCGGGTCATGCGCACAATGACCGCCAGTGGGATAGTTCCTAGCACAACCGCCGGAAGGATTATATGCATCACAGCATCGACGAAATCGCCGTCTTCTCCCCAAAACAAGGTGTCTATCAGCATAAAACCTGTCAGGGGATGACTGTCATCAAGAAACACGCTATCGCTTATGCGGCCGGAAACAGGAGTCAGGTTCCAATGAACAGAAACCAGCATGATGAGCATAATGCCCCACCAGAAAATGGGCATTGAATAGCCGGTCAGTGCCAGACCAACAGCGGTATGATCAAAGACAGAGCCACGCTTGACCGCCGCCAGCACTCCAACTGGAATACCGACAGAAATGGCGAATAACATGGCACAGATGCCTAATTCCAGAGTGGCCTGAAATCGGGGGACAAATTCATCCCATACGGGAATGCGGCTCTTCAGGGAGGAACCCAAATCACCATGTAGTATGCCATTGATGTAATGAAGATATTGCTCCCAAAGAGGCTTATCCAGCCCCATTGCTGCCATCAGTTCAGCATGACGTTCAGCTGAAATACCACGCTCTCCCGCCATAATCAGTACCGGATCACCGGGGATCATATGCACAAAAGCGAAAGTCAGCAGAGTAATACCAATAAACGTCGGGATCACTAATCCCAGACGCCGGAGGATAAATTGCAGCATATCCTGAATTCTCTTTTTAATTATTAATCACAGCTCTCAGGCTGTTTATGTATTACACAGACCTGCTTGCCTACCAGAGAAGAGTAACCATCCCCCGGGGAAATTCGGGGGATGGTAGTCATAACAAATGAAAAAACAGAATTATTCGAGGTCTACGTTGTAAAAGAGGTGCTTGCCAAGTGGGTCAACCACATAGCCTTTCACTTCCTTACGAATAGGTTCATAAACCGTAGAGTGGGCAACAATCAACGCCGGAACCTGTTCATGCATCACTACTTGTGCTTGCTTATAAAGCTCAGTGCGTTTGGCAACATCAGCTGTTTTACGGGCAGGTAGAATGATGTCTTCAAATTGTTTATCACACCATTTTGAATAGTTAGAACCCTGATCTTTAGCTGCGCAACTAAACAACGTACCAAAGAAATTATCAGGATCTCCATTATCCCCTGTCCAGCCCATCATAACGTTTTGAGGTTCACCATCTTTCGCCCGTTTCAGATATTCACCCCATTCATAACTGACTATTTTGGCTTTTACTCCAATTTTGGCCCAGTCCGCCTGAATTATTTCCGCCATACGGCGCGCATTCGGGTTATAAGGGCGTTGTACTGGCATTGCCCAAAGATCGGTTTCGAAACCATTCGCAAAACCAGCTTCTTTCAGCAGCTCTTTAGCCTTAGCCGGATCATAAGCATAATCTTTGATATCATCGTTATAACCCCACATTGTAGGAGGGATCAGGTTTTTCGCTTTCTGGCCCGCTCCCTGATATACCGCCTCAATAATGGCATCTTTGTTCACTGCCATCGTCAGTGCCTGACGCACTTTGAGGTTATCCATTGGCTTTTTAGTGACATTGTAAGAAAGATAACCGACATTCATCCCAGCCTGCTCTTTCAGGACAATATCTTTGTTCTGCTTCATACTCGCAATATCAGCAGGGTTCGGGTATGGCATGACCTGACATTCATTTTTCTGTAGCTTTGCATAACGAACAGAAGCATCAGGGGTAATAGAGAAGACAAGACGGTCAATTTTTGCTGGTCCTTCCCAATAATCCTTAAATGCCTTATAAAGAATACGGGAATCTTTCTGGTACTGTACTAACTGGAATGGCCCTGTACCAATTGGGTTCAGGTCGACTTTTTCCGGCGTACCCGCTTTCATCATGACATCAGCATATTCTTTGGAAAGAATTGAGGCGAAATCCATTGCCAGATTAGCGAGAAAAGGAGCTTCAGGACGGGACAACACAAAACGGACAGTATAGTCATCCACCTTCTCTATTTTATTGATAATATTCTCCATATCCATGCCGCTAAAATATTCATAGCCGCCACCGGATACTTGATGATATGGATGATTTTTATCCTTCTGCCTCATAAAGGTAAAGATAATATCGTCGGCGTTGAAATCACGTGTGGGCTTGAAATCTTTACTACTATGCCACCTCACACCCTTACGCAAATGGAATGTGTAGGTTTTACCATCATCACTAACGTCCCATCGTTCAGACAAACTGGGAATAATCTCTGTTGTACCTAATTTGAAATCCACCAGACGGTTATAAATTGGTCTGGCACTGGCATCAAAAGTGGTACCAGAGGTGAATAACTGCGGGTTAAAACCTTCAGGTGAACCTTCTGAGCAATAGACCAGTGTTTTTGCCTGCACACCAGCAGCTACAGCCAAAGAAACAAGACCAATACCCAATTTCAGTAAACCGGGCTTTTTCTTTTTGGAGAGAATCATTACATAAGCTCCGTTTGTGGTGTTTATTGTGCCTTAGCCAAGCCCAGAATTTCCTGCCTAAATATCACTGTCCCGGCCTGTGTTATTGTTTTCGATTATCAATTAAACAATTGTTATGACTGACGTCAATATAACCTCAGCAAAATATGAAACAATAGAAAAACACAAACGCAAAATAATATTAACAAAAATAGTTATAAACTATGACGCGAGACACACATGTAGAGAAAAACACTAAAAATATCACTTATATGAAGCATTACATCCTATAC
>NZ_CAWQJR010000041.1:0-9313 GCF_963894935.1 Xenorhabdus sp. PB61.4 | reverse complement strand
TCGAACCGAAATGGGCTGAAGTCAAAGCGATAAGAAGACGAGAAAGGTGTTCAATTGATGAACTGTTTATGACGCATGTAAAATATGTCTAATTATTTTGATTTAGCTATAACTATCCACTTCATCTAATTGTGACCAGAATGAATTTCTTACATCTTTTGATAAAATAAAATCTCTCAACACTAACCCCTTTGCCTCACCAAAAACAAACCATATTGCAGAGTAGCAAGAACCTCAGCCAACACGAGCACAGTATGCCCTCACCTACAGGAATACTTGTCGTTTAGATAAGTGGATAAATTAGACAGTTCTAACTGGTTAAGGGAAATTTACATTGATATATAAAAACATTCAAAAACAAAAAGTGTTGCACTTTAATAAATTCAGATACCTTGGTAAGGCAATAGAATAGATTTAATTGGTTTGTCTTCAGTGAATTATCTGGTTGATTGAGAGCAGTGGATATCATGGTTTTTGTTTCCGGGCTTTTCGCTGGGCGACAGCAAAATTTATTCCGAAAAACAGGAAAACCGGAATTGCGCCCATAAAAAAGGAACAAATCATATCATTAAGGTTGCAAAAGACACCAAGACTACTCAGAACAAAAAACAGAGCAAGTGATAGCAATACGGCGAGCGGAGCGCTCCACCATTGGATCTGAATTCTTGGGGGGTTGGTAATTTTCATTTATACCTCGCCATTAATTGTCACTATTAATTTTCTAATCTAGTTCACTCGAATCCGGAAACAAAGCCAAACAAAGCCAAAATGGGTTACAGGGTCTTTGCTTAGCATCAAATTTATATTAGTCAGAAACGAGATGGAAGCCACCTCACCAAGTTATAAAACCTTGTTCTATAAAGTGGGTATTGGTGGGACATTTCCGAAAAACTAAATCAGAGGAGAGTAGAAAAAGGTTTTCCTTTTATTTAACAAATGATTGTCAAACTGACAAAAATCACAAAACGAAAGT
This sequence comes from Xenorhabdus sp. PB61.4, assembly GCF_963894935.1. Classification (NCBI taxonomy): domain Bacteria; kingdom Pseudomonadati; phylum Pseudomonadota; class Gammaproteobacteria; order Enterobacterales; family Morganellaceae; genus Xenorhabdus; species Xenorhabdus sp. PB61.4. The sequence goes on along the minus strand of NZ_CAWQJR010000041.1, from coordinate 8,340 downwards.
TCAATACGCTCCTTATTTTTCAATGTACCAGAGAAAACACCGCTAAATACAGAGAAACTTCCTTCAGTGACTATATTTGTTATTGTATGTTTACCCTCTAGCACTACTCTTTCTTTCGAATAAAAATTAAATAAAGACTCCTTTCCTTGAATTGTTGAATAGCCGGGTCGTTCATATACAACATCTTTGGTGACAAGGTTTAAAATTTTATTAAACTCTCTGTTATCAATGAATTCAAAAAATTCGTATACCCATTTACTACGCTTTTCGCTATCACTCATGTATTTTATCTCTCCGTTGTTCTTCGTCTGCTAATTTTTTGATAGTTGTATGATTGAAAGAAATCTACAAATTCTATAGATAAAATCGGATAGGACTCTTTCCCTTTATTTAACCTGATGTAAAACATCACCTACTGCATTGAACATCCGGTCAAGGTCTTCTGGTTTAGCATTAAACATCGGGCCGAATTGCAACCCATCACCTCCAAAGCGAACATAAAAACCGGCTTTCCATAATGCAATTCCGGCTTCAAAAGGACGTATCACGCCATCGCCATTCCGTGGTGCAATTTGGATGGTGCCAATTAACCCACAGTTACGAATATCCACAACGTTAGGGCAATGCCTGAGTTCATGCAGGATTTTTTCAAAATGAGGCGCTAATTCAGCAGATTGTTGGATCAGATTTTCCTTTTCCAGCAATGTTAACGTTGCCAGACCAGCGGCACAGGCTACAGGATGAGCAGAATAAGTATACCCATGACTGAATTCAATCATATGCTCAGGAAGAGGTTGTGACATGAATGTGTTATAGATCTCACTGGAGACAACAGCACCACCAAGAGGGATTGCACCATTTGTGACCTGCTTAGCAAAAGTAAGAATATCCGGAGTGACACCAAAATATTCAGCCCCTGTCCAGCGCCCTAAACGGCCTAATCCGGTAATAACTTCGTCAAAAATCAGCAGGATATTATGTTGGGTACATATTTCCCTTAAACGTTGCAGATAACCCTGTGGCGGAACAATCGCACCGGCAGATCCGGCAATAGGCTCGACAATAACAGCGGCGATATTACTGGCATCATGAAGTTCTATCAGTTTCAGTAGTTCATCAGCCAATTCAATGCCGCCAGTTGCCGGAACGCCTTTAGTAAATGCCATATTGCTTTGTAAGGTGTGTGACAGATGGTCAACTTCCATCAATTGACCGAACATCTTGCGATTTCCGCCAATACCGCCAAGACTTGTTCCTCCGATATTAACACCGTGATAAGCGCGCATTCTGCCAATCATTCTGGTTTTAGTCGGCTGCCCTTTTATCCGCCAGTATGCGCGTGCTATTTTTACTGCTGTATCAACAGATTCAGAACCTGAATTGGTAAAAAATACATGGTTTAAATCGCCGGGCATCAGACTGGCGATTTTATCTGCTAACCGAAATGACAGTGGATGAGCATGCTGGAAACCGGGTGAGTAATCTAATGTACCTAATTGTTCAGAAACGGCCTGACGAATTTCTGAGCGTGAGTGCCCTGCTCCGCAAGTCCATAAACCAGATAAACTGTCGTAAATACGGCGACCTTTATCATCCGTCAGCCAGTGACCATCCGCAGAGACAATCATGCGTGGGTCTTGCTGAAAATGACGATTGGCACTAAACGGCATCCAGTGTGCTTTTAAATTCAGATCATGGGATGGATTAACATGGAAGGAACGGGCTTGAACGGTATTGCTATCTGACATTTTTTTAACTCCTCGCACGAAAATGTAACAAAAAGTCATCACAGTGAGTTTGCAATAAAACGATATTCAAGTTAAATCTTATTTATTGAATCACTAGTTATGAGTTTACTCACGTAAATGAAACCTGCAAACTTTAGGCAAGTAACTGATTTTGATTTGAAATTATTACGTATATTTAAGATCGTTGCAGAATGTGGCAGCTTTTCCGCGGCTGAAAGCCTGCTCGGTATCACTCGTTCAGCAATAAGCCTTCATATGGGTGATTTGGAAAAGCGTTTGGGCATGCGCTTGTGCCAGCGTGGTCGCGCTGGTTTTTCTCTGACGGATGAAGGGCGGGAAATTCTGCGAGCCAGTGAAACCATGATGGCGTCAATTGAAGAATTCCGCCAGCATGTCAATCAAATACATAAGCAGTTACGGGGAGAATTTAATATTGGCATTATTAATAACCTTGTAACACAACCAATGATGCGGATTACTAACGCGCTGGAGCGACTGCGTTCAGCAAGTGACAATATTATAATTAATATTAGTATGAGTACTCCGACAGAAATTGAACGAGGTATATTGGATGGACGATTACAGGTGGGTGCCCTACCTTTTATCACACCATTGTCGGGATTAAATTACTTACCACTCTACAATGAACGGTCATATCTTTATTGTAGTAATACACATGAAGCATTTCTGCTTGCGGATAACTTTGATACTGAGCAGTTAAATCAACTGGATGCCGTTATTCCCGGCTATCGTATAAGTACTGAAGCAATGAATCATCATAAGTTGCTGAACAGCGCGGCAACAGCATCTGATCGCGAAGGCATTGCATTTTTAATTCTTACCGGTAAGTTCGTGGGATTTCTTCCGGATCACTATGCTCGCATCTGGGTAGAGAAAGGTTTTATGAAGGCATTGTTGCCTGAGCAAATTTATTATGATTCTAAAATCTCAATCGTGACACGCAAAGGTAAACGAACTAATGCAATTCTTGGGTTGTTTTTGGAGGAGTTAGGATATTAGACACTTAATAAAATTGATATTACCAGTCTAAAAATGCATATCAAAAATATCCTGCAAATATGATAGGGTTATCTTGATGTAAAATATCTTATCCTTATACCTCTGAATAAATTAAATATAGAACTGATATAGCGCAATTAAAAAACGAAAATATTCATTTCTCAATCAAATGATAATTTCGGATTCTGAATCCTACATATTCACATTAATTAGGTATATCAAGATGAAATTTAAATATATTCCAATTTATTTCACTTTTCTTTTTTGTTTGTTAAATGTCAACGTGTATGCAAACCCTTTGCATGATGCTGTCAATCAGAACGATATAGAAACCGTCAAATCCCTATTGAATGATGATCAAACTTTACTTGATGAGCGTGACGGGCAACAGCGTACTCCTCTCATGCTGGCTACACAGCATAATTATGTTGCGATTGCTATTTTCCTTATCCAGAGCGGTGCAGATGTCAATGCTAAAGATAGACAGCTCGATACGCCTTATTTGCTGGCCGGAGCACAGGGCTACAATAAAATACTCATTGCAACTTTACATCATGGCGCGAACCTGAAAGATACCAACCGCTATGGAGGGACTGCGCTGATCCCCGCCGCCGAAAAAGGGCATCCTGAAACGGTACAGATCCTGCTGGATGCTGGTGTTAATCCTAATCACATTAACAAATTAGGATGGACGGCGTTAATGGAAGCTGTCGTATTAGGTAATGGTTCTTCGGTTTATGTCGACATTATTAATCGGCTAATTAAGGGCGGTGCTAATGTTAACATACCGGATAAAAACGGGGTTACTGCGCTTACTCATGCTCGCCAACGTGGATATAAAGACATCATTAAACTATTGGAAAGTGCTAACGCCAAATAATCAGAGAAAAATTCTTTAACAAAATCAGTAAAAATACAGTAAGATTGGCGCCCAATCGTTAGTATTGATCCGGATCAATAGTTTGTTATCACTTTTTCATCTATCACAGCGCCGAACACCTGCCTGGATTGCCTTGCTGGCAATTCTGATGCTGTTCATTGCTCCGGTGGTATCAAAAACACTGGAACATCATCGCGGTGGTATGAAAAATGAAGCATGTCATGGTATGCCAATGCCTGATATGCAAAATAGTCACCATCAATCAGACAGCATGAATCATCATGGCGTTGATCATGTTCATATGGGGCTGATGGATGATATTGCCTGTGGTTATTGCCAGCTATTGATTAACCTGCCGTTATTGTCAGGTTCATTTATTCCTTTCATCTTGCTGACGCTGACGATTTCCCGTGCGCCACCAGCACCCCGCTTTTCTGGCCCGGCTATCCGGCTGTTCTATGGTGAGTCACAACCACGCGCACCACCCCTTAATTAATTCGCTTATCTGAATAAATAAATCATCTATTTTTCTTGCCTGCAATCATTTTTGGCAAGTCGGTATTGTTTTAAACAAATTCAAAAACAGGATTTGTGATTAATTAAGGAATATTTTTCATGTCTGCTACACAATTGTTTCGCGCATCGCCTTTGGCTACGGCTTTAGCTATCGCACTCTTTATTCCAAATGGTATGGCTGCCACAAAAGAACGTGCTGAAGAGACAAAAAATTTAAACTCAGTTCGTGGAAATGTAGCCTATGAAAGTGAATCAGTCATTACCGTAACTGCTCCGGCTGTTTCGCCCCTGAATATTTTTTCCTCACTCAAAACTCCCCGTCAACCCGTTCCCGCCAGTGATGGTTCAGATTATCTGAAAACCATTCCGGGATTCTCTCAGGTTCGTAGTGGCGGAACTAATGGCGATCCGGTATTCCGTGGGATGTTTGGTTCTCGCTTACGGATGTTGATTGATGACGGCGAAGTTATGGGTTCTTGCCCGTCACGGATGGATGCCCCAAGTTCATATATTTCACCAGAAAGTTATGATGTTTTGAGTTTGGTTAAAGGACCGCAGACTGTTCTTTGGGGGCCGGGGAACTCCGCAGGAACTATTCGTTTTGAACGCTCCCGCCCACAATTTTCAGAATCGGATGCTAAAGGTAATATCAGCACAGTCGCTGGTTCTAACGGACGCTGGGATGGTAATGCAGACCTGAGTTTCGGCAATCAGTATGGCTATATGCGCCTTATCGGTAATAAATCCCGCTCTAATGACTACAAAGACGGTGACGGGTATCGCATTCCTTCCCATTGGAAAAAGTGGAATACGGATGTGGCATTGGGGTGGACACCGGATGATAATACCCTGCTGGAGTTAAATGCCGGACAGGGAGATGGAAAGGCTCGCTATGCTGGTCGAGCAATGGATGGTTCGAAATTCAAACGCGAAAGTTTGGGAATGCGCTTTGAAAAATCCAATATCGGCGATGTATTTGACAAGTTTGAGACTAATTTTTATTACAACGCCACTACTCATGTAATGGATAATTTATCCCGCCCTTCCCTTGCAGCAATGAAAATGGGACATGGTGACAGCCATATGGGGCACGGAAATGGGCATATGAAAAGTAGCCACATGAATCATGGTAGTCATGGAGGACACGGTGGGCATGGTAATGGCATGAAAATGTCTCATCAGGTAGATCGCAAAACTCTGGGCGGACGCATGATGGGTACATGGATTTGGGAAGATTTCACATTACAAAGCGGTGTGGATATGCAGACTAATACGCACCGTAATCAATCACAAAAAGATGCCCGTTTCCGTGATTATGGTGTTTTTGGCGAGCTGAGCTGGGATGCTGACGAACAAAGCAAGGTAATTGGCGGTGCTCGTTTAGATCGTGTTCTGGTGGATAGATATCCTCAAAAAACCGAGGAAAAGCGGGAAGAACGAACCGATACTTTACCAGCCGGTTTTGTCCGATATGAACATAACCTGAAAGAAGCTCCGGTGATGTTCTATGCCGGTGTTGGTTATACTGAGCGCTTCCCAGATTTTTGGGAGTTGTTCTGGTCAAAAGGCCGTGTTTTCAATCAACTGAAAACAGAGAAAACAACGCAGTTAGATATCGGGGCTCATTATAACGATCATCATTTGCAAGGCTGGATTTCCGCTTATGCAGGTAAAATCGATGACTTTATTCTGTTCCATTATGCCGGTCAAAAAGCCGATAACGTTAGCAACATTGATGCCACCATACTGGGTGGTGAAATGGGAATTGGCTATCATCTGAATGAAAATTGGAAAACCAATGCAAGTCTGGCTTATTCTTGGGCGAGAAATAATTCCAACCATCGTCCACTGCCACAAACTCCACCATTGGAAGCCCGCTTTGGTCTGAGCTGGGAGTATGGCGATTGGACGAGCAACGGTTTATTGCGTGTAGTCAGCAAACAAAACCAGATTGTGATGAATGAAGGCAGTGTAGCCGGAAGGGATTTTGATCGCAGTGCCGGTTTTGCCATTCTTTCTGCTAATGCCGCCTATAAGGTGACTAAAAATATGCAGGTCAGTGCCGGTGTTGACAATATTTTTAATAAAACCTACAGCGAACACCTCAATCGTGCAGGAAATGATGGTTTTGGTTATTCTGCCAATACGCCTGTTAACGAGCCGGGCCGTACTTATTGGGCCAGATTTAACGTGAAATTCTAATCTCTGATTGACCTCCCGGACTTTGCCCTGAGTTAAATCGGGGCAAAGTTTCTTTTCATTTCTTAATGAACTTTTTTACTAAAGTTATTTTACATCACATTAAGAAATATTTTTTTAAAAAGATTCTTTTAAAAAATCAAAATTATCAGACTAATCCTAAATATCTGACTCATTTGCTAGTAACCAATGACGCAAAAGCATAGCTAATTGCTCTTGTTGTTCATTCGATAATGCACTAAGAATCTCTCTTGAGTTTTCTAAATGACTTTCAACCGCTTTATCGATCAGCGCTCTTCCCTCTGAAGTTAAAGAGACTTTACAACTGCGTCTATCTTTATCATTAGCCGCACGTTCAACTAACCCACGCTGCACCATATGTTCAATACGGGTACTCATTGCGCCTGAAGTTAACATAACTGACTGATACATTTCGGTTGGTGTGATTGGAGAATTATGACGGCGTAGTGTCGCAAGAATATCAAACTCAATAGCGCTCAGGTCAAAGGTTTTGAATGTAGCCTGCAACCGTTGTTCAATAATTTTATTCGCCCGGCATAAACGCCCGATAACGCCCATCGGTGATGGGTCAAGATCTGGACGTTGTTGTTCCCACTGTATGAGTAAACGGTCAACGTGATCGTACTTCATGTTTTTTCCCTATTCATTTATTTTTGTGAAAAGATACTTGATAAAATTTGTATAGGCTATTATTTTAATTTATCTTTACATAAAGATACTTTTTAAAATGAAGTTTGCAGTTGATTTTTAGCATCTATACCCTTTGAATTTCAAGACGAAGCTAACAAAACTACAACTTGAAAAACGATAGATGAAACTGTAAACAAAGGAAAAATAACACAGGAAACTACAATGCTCCGTAATCTTATGCTTACTGCATTAGCACCAATTGTATGGGGAAGCACTTATGTTATTACTACTGAAATGTTGCCACATAATACTCCCTTACTTGCTGCAACTCTCAGAGCACTACCTGCCGGAATTTTATTACTGTTAATTTGCCGTACATTTCCAAAGGGAATATGGTGGTTCCGTCTGGCTATTCTCGGGTTATTAAATATCGGCGCCTTTTTTTATTTCCTTTTTATGGCTGCTTGGTACCTTCCCGGAGGAACAGCCGCTTTGATTATGTCATGTCAGCCTATTTTTGTTATTCTGCTAAGTACTTTTCTACTTAAAACCCCGCTGACGAAAATGCATATCGCTTCAGCAATTCTTGGGATTATAGGTATTGCACTCCTCGTAACCAATGCAAACACACGTTTAAACTGGCAGGGAATTATTGCTGGTTTTGCCGGTTGTGGCTGTATGGCATTGGGTGTTGTTTTAACCAAATATTGGAACCGCCCTACTAATTTATCGTTACTAAGTTTCACTGGCTGGCAATTAATGTTAGGTGGAATGATGTTACTGCCGGTGGCTATTTTAACTGAGGGAATACCGCATCAGATTACATTAACTAATATCTTTGGCTATGGTTATTTATGCCTTATCGGTGCGGTCTTTTCTTACATTATTTGGTTTAGGGGAATTGAAAAACTACCGGTTGTCACAATATCTTTTTTAGGTTTTATGAGTGCATTATCGGCGTGCATACTTGGCTTTATTTTTTTAAAGCAAACATTTTCTTTCTTCCAATTTATAGGAGCCTGCATCATTATCATCGCGGTTTGGCTTTCTATACCCAGACCCAGAAATAGGATCCAAATAGCTCCACAACCCTACAACATTAAAAATGCAAATTAAAAATAAAAGGAATATTACCGTATGAAGTTAACCTTAATCTCTGGTAGCCAGCGTCAGGATTCCAACAGCCAGCGTATAGCCCGTTATTTACAGAAGTTAACGCGATGCTCGACTTTAACATCCTATAACGTTGGCTTGCTGAAGCCAGTCGCGTTGACTTTTACCTTGTTTAAAATTGGCAAAAATACCCAACGTGTGAGAAAGCAGTTT
>NZ_CAWQJR010000040.1:0-9548 GCF_963894935.1 Xenorhabdus sp. PB61.4 | reverse complement strand
CAACAAAATTAGCTAAAAAGTTGGTAGGTATTCATAATCGGAATAGCCTTAAAATAAAGCGGAACAAAATGTTATTTTCATAAATAAATAATACTAAATGCCCTTATATTCAATATATTGATGTATTGAGAAATACATCAATTACACTGCAGATTGCCAACTCAAGATTATTCAGAGTTATCTCGTTGGGGGGGATGTACGCGGTTGGCTGGATGAGCAAACACGACGATGGATTTATCGCCTATTGCTATATTTCCCAGCTACGGCCAACGTTTGGTTTTGGCGGAAAGGGTTATATGGGATTTTCTGACCATAGCCCCGATTTTTCCCTTGGAGAGCGTAAAAAATCTATGGTTCCCCTCTTTTTTGCAACACTAATTTTTGATGAATTTTTAGCTTGCTTAAATCTATCCGGCGTCACTGTAGGCAAGGAGCCTGCGCCTCGATGAGTTCCGCGCCTGATGAACCTTAAAACCGTGTCGGCTTGAAAGAGCCATTTTTTATGTTAGGTTTCTCATCAGGCCGGTAGGCCGTTCATGTCATCAATAATCAGTCTTCGCAAAACCAGTGGGGTAACATTTAAATAGGTTCACAATGACGCCAGCTTTAGGCGACAAATACCGTGTGTTGTGTCGTAATGGCCCACGCTATCCGGGCGAGTTTATTAGCCAATGCACAGGCCACGATATTAGAGTGCTTTCGTTCAAGCTGCTGCTTAACCCAGTCAGCCAGTTTTCCCTGCCGGTGCTCAATCTGTTGCATGAATGACCGGGCGCAGAGTACCAACAGTTGCCGGAGCGTCTTATTACCCCGTTTACTGATACCCAATAAGGTCGTCCTTCCCCCGGTGCTGTACTGGCGGGGAACCAAACCCGTCGAGGCCGCAAAATCCCGGCTGCGAGAATATTGTTTTCCATCGCCCAGTTGTGAGGAAAGCACACTCGCCGTGATGGGGCCAATGCCGGGGATCGTCATCAGCCGTTGTCCGGTATCATCCTGAGCAATCTCCTGTGACAGGGCGGTTTCAATCTCGGTGATTTGTTCAACCAAATAGTGATAATGCGCCTGTAACCGCAGTAATACCTGCACCAGATAAGGGGGAAGTTCATGTTCAACCAACACAGTGGAGAGTCGTTTTATCACAGCAATCCCTTTGGGCATACTGATGCCAAACTCAAGCAGGAAAGCCAAATAAAGTCGCTATCGTTGCTTGTATGCGTAAGTTACTGGTCATTCTCAATGCAATGATAAAAACAAATAAACCGTGGGATGAATCTTTCCACACGGTTTAAAGCGAAAGACAGTTGCTCATTACTGTGGGGCACTCTGTTAAACCGGCGATAGAATGAACAGTTAAGTGCACTTATTAGTCCGATATTTCACCATGAAAATTTATGTCGTTAAAATCGCCCTTCGGGGTATCAGCCCAATGGTCTGGCGTCGATTCAGGCTATCAGGTGAGACATCTTTAGCCGCTTTTCATTATATTATTCAGCTCGCGCAGGGATGGCAGGATGATCACCTTCACCAATTCCGTATTTATGCTAAAGATTACGTCATTTCCTACTCCGGCGGGATGGCATTTTCTGATAACCATTACAAAATCGCGCTGGCTGACTTTGAATTTGATGCCGGTGATCGCTTTACTTATGAATACAATTTTTTGAGCAGGGGCTTCACGATATCCGTATTGAAACTGTTCTCGAAAACGCTAATCTGAAGTCACCTTTTTGTCTGGCCGGAAACAGAATACCCGGGGCAACATTAGCCGATGAAACGACTAAAACACTGACATTGCTCAACGCGATTATTCACGCTGATGAAACAACAACGATCGGAGAGATCCGTCCATTGGTTGAGACACTTGATGCCATCAGATTCAACCGCAGAAAGATTAATCGCCAATTAAGTCGGCTCAACCTTGATTCACCGGAACTTGAACCCATCGTGATAGGATGATCGGTATCCATAAAGGTATGTTTTTAAAATTTATATCAAGTTTTAAAAACATAAAATAAAACGATTGGTAATACAATATTGGTCAATACCATAATGGTAGCAGCCAGTAATGCTGTCAGACATGTTTTTCTTACGTTTTTATTCAAGACGAAAAAATAGACTGTCGGTACGAACAGCACCAAGAAAACAAGAATTTTTACAAGTTTCAAAATACCGAATATCATTATGCAACAAGCCTCGAATATACTATATATGGACGCATTTGAGATCGTAAAAAGGTAAATAAACAGTTTTTTTAATTTGTAATTCATTTAGGAGAGAGTGGTGATGTCAAATAACAACTTTACGAGTCTTGTTTCCGTTCTTCACGTAAGTGATTTCGACGAAGCCGTTGAATGGTACGCCAAATGGCTTGGGCGCAAGCCAGATGTTACACCTGTTGAGGGAATAGCCGAATGGCAGCTGGTAGAAAATGCGTTGATTCAAGTTTCGGTTACTCCTGACCCCAGCCTTGCAGGTAAATCATTTGTAGTTTGCTGTGTTCGCAATGTCGAAGCACAGAGGGTAGTTTGTCAAAACGCTGGTATTACCGTTAGCGAAACACAGGATCTAGGCTTCATAAAGCTTGCACAGGTCAGCGATCCAGCCGGAAATACTGTGATGTTTGTCCAAGAAATGTAGAGCAATCTTGATTAGAGAAGCGAATTCTTAAAGCATGGGGCATTTATGCAGCCATCTTTTCTGCCCAAGAATGCTCCGCTTTGTCACCTAATTTTATGCCCAGATACCAATGCCCAAATTGGGTTTTCAAATCATCATTCAGTACAGCTGTGCGTGTCTGAAGTAAGTAATGCGCACCTTGTTGGCTTCATTGCATTTGCTGCTTTTTCACCATCCGTTTGGCAATCACTTCATTAATTGTCGATTCAAAAAATGAAGAAGAAATGGGTTCACCATAGCGGTACATTTCACCATAATTCGGGATCATCATGCGGTTCTTTTCAATATAGGTATACATTTCATCGATATGTTTTGACAAGGATTTCTTACTTTCATAATGCAATATGTCCTCATCACACATCGCGGCACAATCATCCAGGTGTTCTAATGCCTTCATCACATTGCCATGCCAAAGATACCATTTTGTACTGGTTAACGAGTCCAATAATTCTGCACCGAGTTCAGGTGCGCTTTTTGATACTCCTTTGGCATATTGTTTTAGTACTGTCAGACGCATCGTGATATGAAACCAATCCAATACGTGCTGGGATTCGGGGTACAGGTTAAATTACAGGTCCCTGAGATTATCAGCACCATCCGATAAGAAAGTAATTTGTTGATTCGCCTGCATTCCCTGTGAGGATAGCTGGGCGATGAGTTTTCTTCTGGGATGATTTTCCAGACATTGCACAAAACCAAAGCGTTTGGTTGGGACATTAGTGGCAAATGATTTTCCGGCGATGACTTCGAAATGATGTTTTCTGTCGTCTCAGTTTTTGACGTAGCCTCCATCAATGCCCACTGTCATTGGTTTTCCCGGTTTGGGTAATTTTTCCCATTCTCTGGGATCGCCGGGGAGAAAATCCGGCACACCGTCTAATTCAACCTCTTGTCTTTTGGCCGTCTGACAAAGGTGATTTCTGACCGTGGCAGCATTACAGTGTTTCCCCATTGGCAGAATATCTTTGAGCAGATTAGCGGTCAATCCATAAGACATCAGTGACGCCCACCGGGTTTCTATTTACCTGAGTTCCGGGTGAGTATGCGAATCACACCAATTATTAAGCAGGCTAACGGTCTGGGTTGAATGTTGCTCACACGCACACCGATAAATCCGAAATCCCTCTACGGGAATAATGCTAAATAAGGTTCGGTACTGGATGGCTTGTTTGCCTTTTATTCGGCGATTTCGTTGACAGCAAGGACAAGCACGATGTTCATCCAAATATTCCGCCGCCTGTTTCTGGGTCACTGATTGCTGGATAGCGTTCAAAAGTAATTTCGATTCAGACAGGGAGAGTCCAATGTCATTGGGGGCATCGGATTGTTTTTCTATCGTGAATAACTTCTCAGTATGGCGATGACCTGATTTATCGACCATCGCGATTTGGATTGTGAATTGCATGGTGCTGTCCTCTCGGGGGTGTGGCTACCGGCTTCCGCCGTTTTTTAGCTGGTGACGCAATTTATAATACGTAGAAACACCTAACCCCACGTTATCGCAGGCCAGCTTTAACTTGATGCCTTTCGCTCGTAACGCGTCTATTTGAGGCAATTTACTGATCTCCGCAGGCGGCCTGCCCGTACGTTCTCCACGCTGTTTTTTTGCGGCGATCCCTTCGGCTTGCCTCTCTCGAATGAGTGCCCGTTCAAACTGACTGAAGGCCGACATCATATGCAGTTGCAGCTCTTGCATAGGTGTGCTCTCGTTGGCACTAAACGTAAGCTGCTCTTTCAGAAAGATCAATGTAATACCTTGTTCGCGTAAACGCAGGGTCAGAGTACACATATCCATCATATTGCGGCATAACCGATCGATGGAGTGAACAACTATCGTGTCGCCGGTTCTGACCTGTTGAAGCATATCTTGGAGCTGTGGCCGGTTGATGTTTTTCGCACTGGCCTGTTCGATATAGATTTTGTCAATTTTAATACCGGATGCAGACAGCGCCTCTTTCTGGCGATCAACGTGCTGGTCAACCGAACTCACCCGGATATAGGCATAGTGCATACTACCCTCAAAAGTCTTTAAACCTGATAAAGATTTGTAGAATACTCTATAAAATTCACTTTTTCGAGGTTTATAGAGTATTATCGACTTGTTTTTAGCGCGGATGAAAAGGTATACCTTTATGGATACCGATCATTCTATCCGCTACAACCATATCACCATCGGTTCCAGTTCAGGAGCATTAAGGTTGAGCTGACTTAATTGGCGATTCACCTTTCGGCGGTTGAATTGGACAGTATCCAGATCATCTATCAATGGGCGAATTTTTCTGACGGGGGTTGTGTCATCAGCATGAATAATTGCATTGAGTAGTGCCAGGGTTTTCATCGCTTCATCCTCTGGCGTGGCACCGGGCATTCTGTTTCCGGCCAAACAAAAAGGGGACTTCAGGCGTGAGTTTTCGAGAAGTGTTTCAATACGGATATCATGAATCCAGTGCTCGAAAAAGTTGTATTCGTAGGTAAAGCAGTCACCGGCATCAAATTCAAAATCATCCAGCGTAATTTTGTAAGGGTTATCCGGAAAGCCGATCCCACCTTCATAAGAAATGCCATAATTTTTGCCATAAATACGGAATTGATGCAGGTGATCATCCTGCCATCCTTGCGCTATCTGAATGATATAGTGAAAAGCAGCTAAAGAAGTCCCACCTGATAATCTGAATCGGTGCCAGACCATTGGACTAATACCTCAGAGGGCAACTTTAACGACATAGGCTTTCATGGTGAAGCGCCAAATAAATACTATTTATTGCTTATTCTATCGTCGATTTAACAAAGTGCCCCACGGTTTTTTACGCTCTCATTCAGAAAGGTCAAAGATATGACTGCCTAAAATCCAGAATATCTTGCCGTTTATCATGCTGATCCTTCTTCGGGGAAGAGCGGTTCCCTGTTAAAATGACCTATTTACGTTATTATCTGGTCAATTGATTTTTGTATATCTGAATATATGAGAGTCATGTTGATTTACTGAAAAAGGAATATTGATGAAATCACGTATAGCTCCAGTATTAATGTGTTCAGCCTTATTGGCAGCGGCACCTGTTCACTCAGAAGAATCATTTATGTCAAAGCATCCTCATTTATCTACCGCATTAGTTTACAGTGGCCCAAGCTTAGCCAGTTCTGTTTTAATAAGCGGCATTATTCTGCTGCCGGTGCTTGTTCCAGCTAAAGTAGTTATTGATTCTGTTGAGTACAATAAAAAAGATAAAACCGCAGTCATCACCGGAAAAACAGACAAAAATGAAAAGGCAGCTCTACTTGTCGCGGTAGAAAAATTAGAAAAAATCCCGGTAAAACCTGGCGATACTCTGATACTGGAACCAACGGAAGAAGGTACAGGAACCTATTTAAAAAAAGAGGGTAAGATAATCTCTCACATGATCACTCCAGATGAACAAAAACTCTCACATCAGGAGAAAATGTCGGAATGACATTGCTGAAACCGGTTTTGCTGACGCTATTGCTGGCAGTATGTGACACCGCCGCATACAGCGGCAGCCAGACTGAATGTAAAGAAAAAAACCTTCCCACACCACAGGAAGTGGCTCTGCGTACAGATCAGGCCCATAAACTGCATGATTGGTTGTCACAGAATAATGATGATGTGGTACTGTTAGCACGGGAAGGACAGTCCATGAGTGATTATGGGCTGCAATTTTCACATGCAGGATATGCTATTCGGACTGATGGCGGCCAGTGGCGTGTCTATCACAATCTCAACACTTGTGGCACAGCAGAATCGAATCTGTGGATACAAGGTGTGTATGAGTTTATTGATGATGACCTGAGCGGTCATACCATTGCCACCCTACACTTCCCACCCGTACTTCAGAGCCGCCTGAAAAAGGTTCTGACAGATCCAGAGCTTCGCCGGAAATTGCACAATCCACACTATAATATGGTGGCACCACCCTTTTCACTGACTACGCAAAACTCCAACGGTTGGATACTGATGGTGTTTGCAGCGGCAAATTCCTCATCCGTGAAATCTGTAGTTGACGGCGTGGCATGGCTGGAAGCTGAATACTATATCGGCTCATCAGCCAAAATTGGGAACGTGAAACGGGCGCTATCGGATCGTTTTATGGTGAATATATCGACTGAAGGTCAGCCTTTCCCGGGAATTATCACCTTTAACTCAGGCGATAGCCTTCTGGGTTTTATGAGCCGCTACAGTAAATCCCAAGTAGAATGTGACCACGGAAAATTTGGTGCATCGGTCTGTATGGTACCGCTAGGCAAATAATCCGGTTCTATCGTATTAACGGATGAAAATGGGCAAAAATCACAATGCCGATCCTTCAGGCAATTAACAAATAAAATTGGTCTGCGGGAGACAAGCCGTCTCCTTCGGAATATTGAAGCTACCCTTTACGGACTTCAACAATCACACTGTGGAATACCCCGTGTACATAGAAAGAGCTAATGATTCACTGAAGCGAATGAGGTTAATTAACATTTATGCGCCTTTCCGTTGGCGAGTACACGAACAACTGTCATTCGAATTGGATTACCTAATGCAGTAAGTACATGTTCAAGTCGTATTTGGTTGCGTTCCGGATGGTGTTTCATTTTTTGCCGTTTTTCCCTGATTTAGTTCGAAGGTACACGAATTATCAAACAAGTGGTTTACAAAATACATAATAGTCTCAGCAATTTTCAATGAAAAAATTCTTTTTTATTTACATGACACTACAAGTGAAAAATAAAAAAGTTTTCGCGCTATTTGGTGCCATTCCAGATAGAGAAAAACGATATTTTTACTTTAAACCCGCCAATCCTTTGACTGGGTTAAATGCTGAGGCAATCATTGAAATTGCTAAGACACCAACATCTACGTTGAGCAAACGTCGTTCACTTATCGATTAGGATGATTACTATAAGGTACTCACACAAGTACCGCGAGCGATATATAGCTCGAATCTAGGTCAAACAAGCCAGCCGGATATAGAGAAGTGGCTCCATCTTTCCAAAAAAATGGTTCAGCGAATGCGATTTATCTCCCCAACGCATCCATGCGCTTCAATGTGGGCTCCCAGAGAAATGTTAAACTTATGATGTTGCGTTTAGATGATATTTTGACCGAGTTGGGGGAATCACATTATCATCAATCATCACAGTAAAAAGCATATTTTACCGCGCCAAAAAATTAATCGCTCTCAGAATTAAATTGGAGTCGTAAGCCAGCTTGCTCCATAGCTGGTAAGACATCTCTCACGAAGCTCTTAATGCCCTCGTGATAATCCAGCCAGGTCAGAGCAATACCATCGATTCCCCAGTCTGAGTATTTCTTGAATTGCTTGACAATAGATTCGACAGAGCCAACAAGTGGAACGCCTGCTAAGCCGGCTTTGAAGTGGAATTTGAATTCTTGTGCTTCTTCAGGAGTAAATATACCCGTTTGTATCCCTAACTCCTTGGCAATATTGTCGGCACCTTCGTCATCTCCCTGCTCGACTGCGTAGTAATTCACATATTCAGCCGCCTCTTCATCAGTATCCTTCTGTACAACGTAACCATAGCACCATATCTGTATATCTTTACCGAATTCCGTCTTCGCCAGATCTTTATATGAGGCAATTTGCGATCTAACAGCATCTTCGCCATGCATGTGTTTTATTATTAAAAACGCTGCATCGCAGTATTGGGCGCAAAATCGCTTGCCCCGGGGTGATCCCCCGGCGTTAATTAGGAATGGTTTGTTTATAGGCTTGGGATCGGAAATAGCTTCAACAATCGAAAAATGTTCTCCAGTGAAGTTGAACGGTTCCTGCTTTGTCCATGCATTTTGAGCAATCTCTAGCCATTCTTCGGCGTAATCATAACGCTTATCGTGGTCCATCATAGTGCCGTTGAACATTCGCATTTCGGCACCGTACCAACCGCAGACAATGTTCAACCCGAAGCGTCCACTGCTGATATGGTCGATAGTTACCGCCTGTTTAGCTGCGAATAATGGGTGCACTGTGGATAAATGGGATGTTGTGAAAACCGCTATCTGATTTGTCAAAGCTGCAATTCCAGCAGCCCATGTGTAAGTCTCGTAGCAGACGCCACTGGTATTATTTTCCCCACCAAATCCCTTCCATCGCCCTACAGGAATGAATGCTTCAAAACCTGCTTGATCGGCAATTTTCGCTATCTCAAGATTCCCCACCCAGTCGTCACCACGCAATCTCTCAGGTGCGTTAGTTACAGTGCAACCGCCCTCAGTATTGGTAGAAAAAACGCCCAGTTTCATTAAATTTTTGCTTGTACGAACTGGATTTTCCTTCACAAAATAATCTAACTTTTTATTCATGTTTTTCTCCCGGCTAGGCCAGATCAAGTGTATATCCAGACAATTGTGTTGCAGGGAGATTGTAGCATTGTATTCAACTGCAATTCTGCGACAATACAACCTATGATATACACATACGGGAGAAATCGAAGACAACTTAATGCCTGAACACTTAGTAATTCTTTGCTTGAAACGCTCCGGAGGTTTGCAGGCTTGATGCGCCCTGTTATATTTTATTTAATCTATTATTTTTTATGATAATAATGAAAAACTATATCAACTTTAACCTTATCTCACCCAATAAAAATCAGGAGGTTTATCACAGTACCTAATCATTAGGAGAATGACCGTCCATCACATCCTACAGCCTAAGCGCTTCCACTGAACCCGATAAAGGAGCGGCTATGTCATTTCAACTCACCATAAAAGTCGAGCATCGTGTAAAGGCTATTAGTCTGTGCCCCTTGCTGACTATTAAATCAGCAACAGCCCGACCAATCCCTTCGTTTGCACCAACTACAAGGTATGTTTTAATTGTTTCGTTACACATTGAGATAAGCCAACGTTCTAT
>NZ_CAWQJR010000039.1:0-9594 GCF_963894935.1 Xenorhabdus sp. PB61.4 | reverse complement strand
TTGAATACCCGATAAATCAGATATATTTAATATGGTGCATCCGGGAGGATTCGAACCTCCGACCGCTCGGTTCGTAGCCGAGTACTCTATCCAGCTGAGCTACGGATGCATCGTCAATTTTCTATGTTCTGTTCAGGTGCCGTCGCTTACCTGATTTTCCATAATTGAATACCCGATAAATCAGATATATTTAATATGGTGCATCCGGGAGGATTCGAACCTCCGACCGCTCGGTTCGTAGCCGAGTACTCTATCCAGCTGAGCTACGGATGCATTGTCGGTTTTCAGTGTTCTGTTCAGGCGCTGTTGATTGCCTAACTGTTCAGAATTGATATACCTAGTAAATCGCGGCTTTTAAAATGGCGGTGAGGGAGGGATTCGAACCCTCGATGCAGCTCTTAACCACATACTCCCTTAGCAGGGGAGCGCCTTCAGCCTCTCGGCCACCTCACCATACGCTTTAAAACTCTTGACTTGGGTTTTCGTTTTTAAGTTTTCACTTAAAAACTCTTTTAAGCTTCACCTCTGAGACTCACTCAGAAGCTTTTCTTAAAGCCGTTCGTCGTTGCGATGGCGCACATATTACTTTCCCAGCCTGATAAGTCAAACAATTTCTCACAACTTTTTTCCGTTTGAATAATTTGCGCACAAAACGCTTGGTTTAACGTCTAAAAGACTGTTTTATCAACAGCAAAATCACCGAATCCATATGAAGATTTATCGAAAAAATTATTCATCGCTATGACATCATGAATGAGGCCTTTTCGACAGATAGAAAATGAAAAGACGTGAGAGAATAGAATTAAGGTAACAAAGAGAGATAAATCGACGTGGTTTATAAAGAAGGGAAGTAGAGTAGCGCCCAAGTTTTAAAAAAGCATGGACGCCATTCTTGAATTAAAAAGTTGTAGGCTGAGACTTCTCTGCCTGAATCCGTTGATAAATTTCTTCACGGTGAACAGAAACTTCCTTGGGCGCATTTACACCAATGCGAACTTGGTTGCCTTTAACTCCCAGTACTGTAACTGTTACCTCATCGCCTATCATGAGCGTTTCACCAACTCGACGAGTCAGAATAAGCATTCTTTGCTCCTTGAAAATTTAAAAGAGTCGGGTCTCTAGGTTTCCCCGCTATTATCCATCAAACACCGTGAAAACGTAAAGCTATGATATCTACTTAAAGTATAAGCAGTTTTGAACACATTTCCTATATCTATAGGATAGCTAAAATATAAGTATGTGCACAACATTTCAACAATTTCACAACGAAAAACATTTGGCACCATAAAAAGATTGCTTCCATGGTGCCACTACTATCACTGCAATACCAACTACAACCGCAATGTGACCCACTCTTCTACACTGTCCAATGCGGAAGGAAGAGCTGCTACATCTGTCCCGCCAGCCTGAGCCAGATCAGGACGACCTCCTCCTTTACCTCCAACTTGTTGGGCAACAAAAGAGATTAAATCGCCCGCTTTTATTCTAGCAGTCAAATCCTTCGTTATACCAACAATTAGGGTGACTTTATCACCAGTCACAGTAGAAAGCACAATAATTGCTGATCCTAGTTGATTTTTCAGATCATCAACCATTGTTCTGAGCATTTTTGGTTCCACATCACCCAACTGAGTTACCAGCAGGCGTACACCCTGAATATCTTTTGCCTTATTAGCCAAAGAAGAGCTTTCCTGAGCTGCCTGCTGAGATTTCAGCTGTTGCAATTCTTTTTCCAACTGCTTCGTTCTATCCAGCGTGGCTTTAACTTTCTCGTTCAGGCTATTGATATCGCCCTTCACCAAATAAGCTATATCTTGCAATAAATCAGTCTGCTGATAAATAGAATTAAGTGCGGTTTGCCCCGTTACAGCTTCAATACGGCGGATACCTGCAGCTGTACCTGATTCACTGGTTATACGGAATAATCCGATATCGCCGGTATGGCTCGCATGAGTACCACCACATAGCTCAGTGGAGAACTCTCCCATGCTCAATACACGCACTTTCTCATCGTACTTTTCGCCAAATAGTGCCATAGCACCCTTGGTCTTCGCCTCTTCCAAATCCATTACATCTGTAATAATTGATGAGTTTTTACGGACTTCTTCATTCACCAAATTTTCTACCAGACGAATTTGCTCTGGCTTCATTGCTTCAAAATGGGAGAAGTCAAAGCGCAGATACTTGTCATTGACCAGAGAGCCTTTCTGAGAAACATGTTCTCCAAGAATTTGGCGCAGTGCCGAATGTAGCAAGTGAGTTGCTGAGTGATTCAGACGAATGTTATTTCTGCGTGCTACATCAACCTCAGCGTTAACTGCTGTATTTACAGTCAGGCTGCCACTTATCAATTTACCAATATGACCAATTGCCTGACCGTATTTTTGTGTATCAGTAACTTCAAATACACCTTCAGTACCGGACAATTTGCCTGTATCACCGACTTGTCCACCGGATTCAGCGTAAAAAGCGGTTTTATCAAGAATAATGATCGCTTCATCACCTGCATTCAGGCGATCTACTTCCTCTCCATTGCAGAAAATGGCAGTTACAGAGGCTTGCTGAGAATCATGGTCATAACCAGAAAATTCGCTTTGCCCATCAACTTTAATGACGTCATTATAATCAGTACCAAAACCGCTGGATTCACGAGCACGACGGCGTTGATTCTCCATCGCAGACTCAAAACCTTTTTCATCAACTTTGATATCACGCTCACGACAAACGTCAGCAGTGAGATCAAGAGGGAATCCATAGGTATCATAAAGACGGAAAGCGGTTTCGCCATCTAAAGTATTACCGGACAGTTTGGCCAGCTCTTCATCCAGTAATTGCAGACCCCGCTCCAAAGTACGGGCAAACTGCTCTTCCTCTGTTTTCAGTACCTGCTCAACCAATGCTTGCTGGCGCTGAAGTTCCTCGCCTGCGGCTCCCATAATTTTGATCAACGGAGCAACCAGCTTATAGAAGAATGTTTCTTTAGCGCCCAGCATATTCCCATGACGGATAGCGCGACGAATGATACGACGGAGCACATAACCCCGGTTCTCATTCGATGGAATAACACCATCGCAAATCAAAAATGAGCATGAGCGAATATGGTCGGCAATAACACGCAGAGATTTGTTAGTGAGATCAGTAGCACCAGTGACTTCTGCTACTGAGGCAATCAGATCACGGAATGCATCAATTTCATAGTTGGAATTTACATGTTGCAGAACCGCAGCCAGACGTTCCAATCCCATTCCTGTATCAACGGAAGGTTTTGGCAGTGGCTCCATTGTGCCATCAGCATGGCGGTTAAACTGCATGAAAACGATATTCCAGATTTCAATATACCTGTCACCGTCTTCTTCCGGGCTACCCGGAGGACCACCCCAAATATGTTCACCGTGGTCATAGAAAATTTCGGTACAAGGACCGCAAGGGCCTGTGTCTCCCATTTGCCAGAAATTATCTGACGCGTAAGGGGCACCTTTATTATCACCAATGCGAATAATTCTTTCTGTAGGAACGCCGACCTCTTTGCTCCAGATCTCGTAGGCTTCATCATCTGTCTCATAGACAGTTACCCACAGTTTTTCTTTTGGCAGGTTGAACCACTCAGCCCCAGTCAGCAATTCCCATGCGTAATTAATTGCATCCTGTTTAAAGTAATCGCCAAAACTGAAATTACCCAACATTTCAAAGAAAGTATGATGGCGGGCTGTATAACCAACATTTTCTAAATCGTTATGCTTACCACCAGCACGAACACAGCGCTGAGCCGTTGTTGCTCGGGTATAAGGCCTTTTATCCAATCCAAGGAAAACATCTTTGAACTGGTTCATTCCTGCGTTGGTGAACAACAATGTTGGATCATTAGTCGGCACCAATGAACTGCTTGGTACTATCTGGTGCCCTTTAGTTTGAAAAAAGTCAAGAAACGCTTGACGGATCTCAGCGGTGCTTTTGCTCATAATTGTCCCGAAATCAAGCTGAAAAACAGAATCATGGATGGTTGAAGTGACAAGTTTTATCACTATTTCAACTCACGAACAGGATTAAGATAGAGTCTCTTCCATAAGAAGTAAAATTCCATATAAATCTATTCGCTTTTCAGCATTGTAATTCGTCTGAGCATTTTCTGAAAGTCTGTTTGTCAGACCAGTTCCGATGCACCTATTACACAGGGATTTATTCTCTCTATAAAAGAAAAAACCACACCCTCAAAGGATGTGGTTTTTTCAGAACTTTTTGTGACCACAAGACTGCGGCACAGAAGAAATAACAATCAAAACTCTTCGTTATTTACTTCTTCTGCATTATCTTCATAATCAGTGACATAATCTTCAGCCGCGCTACTGAACCCACCAGCATTATTCAGCAATAACTCGCGCAGTTTTTTATCCAGCTCAGATGCGATTTCCGGGTGCTCTTTCAGGTAATTTGTCGCATTGGCTTTACCCTGACCAATTTTATCGCCGTTATAGCTGTACCATGCACCTGCTTTTTCCACCATTTTGTGTTTCACACCCAGGTCGATAAGCTCACCATAAGTGTTGATACCTTCTCCGTACAAAATCTGGAATTCAGCTTGTTTAAATGGTGCTGCAACTTTGTTTTTGACTACCTTCACGCGGGTTTCGCTGCCAACAACTTCATCACTGTTTTTCACGGAACCGGTACGACGGATATCCAGACGAACAGATGCGTAGAATTTCAGTGCATTACCACCAGTCGTCGTTTCTGGGTTACCAAACATAACCCCAATTTTCATACGGATCTGGTTGATAAAGATCAGCAGAGTATTCGAGTTTTTCAGATTTCCAGCCAGTTTACGCATTGCCTGACTCATCATGCGAGCTGCCAGCCCCATATGTGAATCACCGATTTCACCTTCGATTTCTGCTTTTGGTGTCAATGCAGCAACGGAGTCAACAACAATAACATCAACCGCACCAGAGCGTGACAAGGCATCACAGATTTCCAGCGCTTGTTCACCTGTATCAGGCTGAGAACACAGTAAGTTATCAATATCTACACCCAGTTTTTTAGCATAAACCGGATCGAGGGCATGTTCAGCATCGATAAAAGCACATGTTCTGCCTTCGCGCTGAGCAGCAGCAATAACCTGAAGAGTCAGCGTTGTCTTACCGGAAGACTCAGGCCCGTATATTTCAACGATACGCCCCATTGGCAAACCACCTGCCCCCAAAGCAATATCGAGAGACAGTGAGCCAGTAGAAATGGTTTCAACATCCATTGAGCGGTTTTCGCCCAAACGCATGATTGAACCTTTACCAAATTGTTTTTCAATCTGGCCCAGTGCCGCTGCTAGTGCCTTTTGTTTGTTTTCATCGTTAGCCATGTTTACTCCCTCGTAAGCAATGAAGTGAAGGGGGCTGCCCCACTGCTGATAAACCGTTTCTGATGCTATGTCTAATAAGACTCGTTGTTTAATAAAAATTTATTTAAAAAACAATGTTTATAAGTCCACGTTTCGTAAATCAATTTATAAAGCCGATGTGCTTTATAAGATCAATATGGTTTATACGACCAAAATACTGGAATCAATTATACTGTATAATCATACAGCATCAAGTTAATTTTTTATGATTTCTTCCAGCAATGTTTTTAAAGAAAAAATCACAGACTGGAGACGAACAGAGTTACGGTCACCAGTGAAAAGTCGGCGATATGATTTTGTGTATCTCTTTGTGCCATCACGGACGGCAAATCCAAAGCAAACAGTGCCAACGGGTTTCTCTTTGCTGCCACCATCCGGCCCGGCGATGCCACTGACTGAAACCGCAAAATCAGCCTTAGCAGCGTCTAATGCTCCCAAAGCCATTTCTTTCACAACCTGCTCACTGACGGCTCCTGACTCAGCTAATGATATCGGTGAAACACCCAGCATTTCACATTTTGAATCATTGCTGTAAGTCACGAAACCACGCTCAAAATAGGCAGAGCTTCCCGCAACATCTGTGATCACCTTGGCAATCCATCCTCCTGTGCAGGATTCTGCACAGGTAATAGACAGATTTTTCTGGCGTAACCTTTTCCCTAGTTCAATACTAAGCTGATTCAGGATTTTTTCATCCATAGTACGCCTTTAACTCTATAAGAAATTAATTTTTCCGAAGCAGATCCCAAATCCATAATCCACCGATTGCTAAAGAGAATAGTATCCCAAAGCCAATACCTATAGTAATAACGGATATTTGTAGCATGGTGGAAATTAAGTATAACCCCAGCATGATCAACATTGCGCTGTTTTCACCAAAATTCTGTACTGCAACAGCCTTACCAGCGCCCATTTCATGCTTCCCATGTTCCTGTAACAATGCATTTAATGGCACAACAAAAAGACCACCACACAAACCGATCATAATCAGGAATAGGTATGAATGCCATATTGAGTGTTGCACGACAAACATAATAACGATAACACCAATAAATATTCCGGCTGGCATACAGCGGCGCACCGTACTCAGTGTAATAAACCGTGCGGCTAATCCCGCTCCCGCAATAATGCCGATAGCAACTACGGCGTTCATCAAGGTTGGCGTTGTATTCCCCTCAACTCCCAGAACAACGGGAACCCACGCAACCAGTAAAAAACGCAGAGTAACCCCCGCCCCCCAAAACAGGCTGGTACCAACCAAAGAAAAGCGGGTTTCTGAGTTATTCCAAAGGGAAGAGATTACCGAGATAAAATCCTGCAGCATTGCTTTAAGATCCCAGCCTTTTCCCTGCCGGGCTGCCGCTAAACGGGGTATATAAAAATTGGCTATTACTGCCGCGCTATACATCAGGGCACATATTCCTAATGCAAGAAACAGGTTTATATCTGAAAGAAAACCACCCACCACAGAACCAGTCAGAATGGCTGCAATCGTCGAAGCTTCCATCAAACCATTGGCTTTGACCAGATGGCTACCGTCTGTCAATTCCCCTAAAATACCATACTTAGCCGGAGAATAAGCTGCCGCCCCGATCCCCACAAGGGTATATCCCAGGAAAGGGTTCATATCAATGCAGATGCTGATGGCTCCCAGCAATTTGATGCCATTGGAAAAGAGCATAACCCTGCCCTTCGGGAACCGATCAGCAATTTGCCCCACAAAAGGGGCACATACGATATAGGTCAGCACAAAAACCATTTGCAGAGCCGGCAAGCTCCATCCCGGATAAGATTCAGCTTTCAATTGAGCCAATATCGCAAAGAATAAGGCATTGTCGGCAAAAGCAGAGAGAAACTGGGATAGTAAAACAGCCTTCATTCCCCGGTTTAGCAATGGTTGTGTTTCCACAGTACCATTCATTTTTTACTCCTGTTCTGCCATTTTTCTTAATGTGACAAAATCAGGTTTGCCACTGCCCAGCAACGGTAATTGCTTCACATAACGAATATCACGTGGAACTGCCAGTTCAGGTAACCCTATTTGACGGGCGGTGAGTAACATCACACTTCTGTTCAAAACGGTATCTGTTGTAAACAACACCAATGCCTCTCCCTTGCTACGGTCACCTTTCGCTGTTACTGCATGCAGAGCTTCAGGCGAAACACGTAAAGCAATTTGCTCTACGGCTTCAAGAGAAACCATTTCACCTGCCAGTTTGGCAAAACGCTTTACTCGTCCTTTGATCGTACAGAAACCTTCTTCATCAATGGATACAATATCACCTGTGTCATACCAGCCGGTCTGGATATTGCCTTCCGCATCTTCTGCCGTAGGCGGTTCCAGACGATCCGGAGCTTCAACCCGCAAATAGCCTTTCATCAGATTTGGCCCACGTACTTGCAGGCGTCCGCCCACTTCAATACCCGGCACAGGCAATAAACGTGTTTCCATGCCCGGCAAAATTCTTCCGACTGTGCCTACTCTGGCTGCCATTGGGACATTGATAGCGACAACAGGAGCACATTCAGTTACACCATAGCCTTCCAGAATCCGGATACCAAATTTATCCTGCCAGACACGCTTAGTCTCTTCCGACAGTTTTTCTGCACCAGCAACGACATAGCGCAAGCGGGAGAAGTCATAAGGATGAGCATAGCGGGCATAATTACCCAGAAAAGTTGAGGTTCCGAATAGAACGGTACAGTTCTGATCATAAACAACTTCAGGAACAACACGATAATGCAGCGGGTTCGGGTACAGGAATACACGGCTTCCTGACATCAGGGGAGTGAATAACCCAACAGTCAGCCCAAACGCATGGAACAAAGGCAAAGACGACATAAAACGATCCTGTGGAGTAAAATCAGCTATCGTTTTAATTTGCTCAACATTTGCCAGTAAGCTGGCATGGCTGTGAACAACGCCTTTCGGTGCCCCTTCAGACCCAGAAGTGAACAGGATGAGTGCATCATCCTCTGGTTTCTGTGAAGGTAGAGCCGCTTTTGCGGGAAAGATCAAATGCCAAAGCACCCACAATTTATCTTCCCACGTAATAGTCTCTTTCAAATCTTCAAGATATACCCAATTTGCTTCTGTTACCTGATCTGGTAGATGCGTCAGTTGGCTTTTCTCAAGAAACTGGCGGGAAGTGATGATTGTTTTGATAGTCGCTGCTTGTGTCGCATTTTTAATGCCATTGCTTCCTGCCGTGTAGTTCAGCAAAGCAGGTACTCGCCCTCTCAGTGACGTACCGTATATTGTGGTTGCCATAGCTGTGGCATTAGGTAATAAAAGCCCGACCCTTTCACCTTCCTGAGTAAAACGCTCTAAAATCCGGCTAAAGCCCAATATCTTTTTCAGAAATGTATGGTAGCTATCTTCTTTCAGTGCAATATCTTCAATACAGGGTTTAAAACGCCCGAAACGCTTTTGGGCAGCGAGATACGCACTGAATAACGTTTCTTTCGGACGAGTCTGCATCCTCACATCCATCATAACAGCATGCAGTTTCTCTCCTGCCAGACGGCGGCGGCTGTTAGAATCCGGTGCATCTGGCATTGGGAAATCCATTGCAGGTAAGATCTGGATGGTGACTTTAGGGAACCAATGCTGCTTCATGACGCCTCTTAACCGGCCGAAAACGCTTTGTTCCGCTCCATCAATACGGATAGGCACAATTTTTGCGTCTGACTTCGCCGCAATAAATGCTGCGCCATCGTAGATTTTCATCAGGGAGCCCGTTACCGTGATCCGACCTTCAGGAAAAATCACTATCGGGCGACCTTTGTCGATTTCCTTAACCAGCGTCCTGATTGCCATCGGATTGTTTGGATCCAAAGGCACAACATCAGCAAAAGGTTTAATAAATTTGAGAAAGCCCTTTGTCGCAATATTGGAATAAATGGCAAATACTGGTTTTCCCGGCAGGAAAAGCCCTATCAGGAGTCCATCAAGAAAGGAAATATGATTGGGTGTAATAATACATTTAGGGTGTTTTAAATGCTTATCGTCACCTTCGACTGTCACTCTGAAGAGTACACGTACAAGTAATCTCAGAACCTTTAAGAGTATATCCATATCTCAATCCATATATCTCAATATAAATAATTAAATAAAATTAAAGTGAGTGAGTAAGTAGAATGATACTATAAGAGGTATAAATGATCTGAGATACAGGATTTATTAGTCTTATAATAAATAAGCG
>NZ_CAWQJR010000038.1:0-9879 GCF_963894935.1 Xenorhabdus sp. PB61.4 | reverse complement strand
TTATCGAATTCATAACTGTCACTTTTATTAATTTCACTCATAACTATTCCTCATTTATTTCCTGATACCAATCAAATCTATTTTTTAAAAATCGGTATAAATTAGATAGGTAATCACTTTGCTTTAAATTAGAAAGTTTAACTATATGAATGATACTTTTAGATGCAACTGGTTGTAATATATCTAATAGCATCGAAAGGGGCAGCATATATCTGAAAAATATTTATATCCGTCGCGCTATTTGACCACCCGTTATCAAATAAATCAATCAAAAGCTGTTTGTCAGAATATTCAGTAATAGACAGGGTAATTACAAGAGCTAAAATCGGCAGGTAATCAGGATCTTGTGGAGTAAAACAGATACGCCACAGTTCACAAGAGTGGATTTGCGTAATAAAAACAAAAAAAGCGCCTTTCGGCGCTTTTTTCTATGACTTGCAGATTATTAAAATCTGCAGTCCTGAATTTGGAGCGGGAAACGAGACTCGAACTCGCGACCCCAACCTTGGCAAGGTTGTGCTCTACCAACTGAGCTATTCCCGCATAGCTGATCCGCTATTTTAAAAACCAAAACACTCAACCCATTGATTAGGTTAATGTTTTATCTTTAACGGCATCAAGATGGGCGCCATTATGAACTTCTTTAGTAAAGATGGCAAGTATTTTACAAGCCATAAAACATCAAGTGCTCAAAATACATGCTAGTAGACGCAGTAAACCCCACTAATGCCTTCATCAGCACGCAACATTTGCATATTTTCTCTTTAATAAAAAGCAAAAAGACATGACTTGTATAGCCTCTTGACTAAAATTTGACATCACATTAATCTAATATTCAATTATTAAATTGAATTATTGATATTTATATCCCACACTGCTCTTTATCAAACACAAGCTTTCATACCGAAAAAACACAGTACAGCTACATTGAGGAAATCCACCGTGAATAACATGGCATCAGAGAAAATAAATACAAAAGCCTCACCAGAAATATCAGATAAAAAACATCGTGATATACCTCTCTCCATATATTTGCTCGGATTGACGATATTCATCCTGAATACTTCCGCATTTATGGTTGTGGGCATGATGCCATCATTAATGGATGCGTTTGCCGTTACAGTCACAGATATCGGTTACCTGCTTTCACTCTACGGAGTAGGAATGCTCATCGGCGGACCGATATTGACAACAGTATTTGGTGTACTTCGAATTCCCAACAAGCAAGCGCTGCTTTGGATATTAACGCTCTATAGTATCGGAGGGATCATAGCTGCAATTGCCGGAAGTTATTATGTTATGGCTATCGCCCGTGTTATTACCGGTTTTGCAGGATCTGCCTGCATCGGCATCGCTTTGGCAATCTGTGGTGAAGTTGTTAAAACAGAAATAAGAGGAAGAGCCTCATCGATTGTATTCACAGGCATGATGCTGGCAAATGTTCTGGGTGTTCCCGCAGCAATCATGATTGATCAGTATTTCGGCTGGCGTATCAGTTTTTGGCTAATCGTTATCTTCACCATTATTTGTACCTTAATTTTATGGGTAATGGTGCCACTTTCACACAATACAGCCAATATCCGTATCAGCGAGCAACTTTCCTCATTCAGAAATGGAAAACTCTGGTCAGCTTATGCATCAAGCGCTCTGATTATTGGCGCATCTTACGCTGCTTTCAGTTATATCTCCGTTATCCTCATTGAAATCACAGGATTATTACCCGCTATCATTCCTATTATTCTTGGCTTTTATGGCGTTGCGAATGTCATCGGTACTTCAATCACAGGTCGTTTTGCTGATCGGCACACCTTTGCAGTACTGGCAATCGGGATCAGTATACTGACCATATCGCTGCTGATATTCGCGCTTTTCCCGGAAAACCGCTATATCAGTGTGACCGCTTTTCTAATTATTGGAATTGTAGGTGTCTCTATGAGCCCGGCACTGATTACACGGGTTATGCGCGTGGCAAATGCTGGCCCTTTGGTGAACAGCGTCCATGTCTCTTTCATTAATAGTGGTTCTGCCTTCATCTCATGGGCCGGAGGATTAAGTATTGCTGCCGGGAATGGATTAATATCACCACTTTGGATTGGCTTAATTCTGGCTATTGTTGCTTTACTTTCGCTTACGCCGCGTAGTGTCAGAACTGCAATGACATTGCCCTGAACAAAAAATTTATTTAAAAGCAGTGTGTATCAGGAGTATTGTCAGAATTCGGAGAGTGGTAAGAAATTAAGGCTGGCTCTGATAAAAAAGATTTGGAGCGGGAAACGAGACTCGAACTCGCGACCCCAACCTTGGCAAGGTTGTGCTCTACCAACTGAGCTATTCCCGCTTAATTTTGGTGTGCTGTACTTTCGAAATTATTCATCGGTACGGGGAGCGCATTATACAAATAATTCACCTTCTGGCAAGTACCAAGACGAAAAAAATCGGGCTTTATTTTTAATTGGTCAGTTATCGAACGAAAGATCTGTTTAGTGATTCAGATATGGATATCTTACTTTGATTGATACATATCCATATTTGATCGCGTTGCTCAAATGAGCTACAGTATACTTATTAACCAAAGGAGGTTTAAATATGGCCGCAAATGCATTTGTTCGCGCTCGCATAGATGAAAAATTGAAAAATGAAGCAGCAGCTGTACTAGCAAGCATGGGGTTAACCGTTTCCGACCTAGTTCGCATAACACTCACTAAAGTCGCAACAGAAAAAGCTTTACCATTTGATATGCGTATTCCTAATGAGCTAACAGCTAAAACCATTGCCAATAGTGAAAAAGGCATTGATGTTCACCAAGCAAAAGATGCTGATGATATCTTTGATAAATTGGGTATCTAATAACTCATGAAACAAAGGGCTATTGAATATTCCACTCAGTTTCAAAAAGATGTGAAATTAGCTCAGAAAAGACATAAAGACATAGAAAAACTGAAAGAGCTAATGAAACTCTTGATTAACAATGAGTTGCCATTGCCTACTGTATACAAAGATCATCCGCTAAATGGTAACTATAAAGGCTATAGGGACGCTCACATAGAACCAGATTGGATCCTCATCTACAAAATAACCAGTGACCTTCTCCGATTTGAACGGACAGGAACACACTCAGACCTATTTTAAATTGCTAGCAACGCAAGTCATGATAAACGTTGATTAAGTGGGATTTTAGACCCACTTAATCAACTCATGTCAGCAAAATACCGCCATTTATTTCTGAATAAAATGTTCGCGATAGTAAACCAGCTCCGCAATTGACTCCCGGATATCATCCAGTGCCTGATGAGTATTTTTCTTGCTTAAACCTGCCAGCATTTCTGGCTTCCAGCGACGGGCCAATTCTTTAAGTGTGCTGACATCCAGATAGCGATAGTGGAAATATTTTTCCAGTTCAGGCATATAACGGAACAGGAAACGACGATCCTGACCAATGCTGTTACCGCAGATAGGGGATTTTCCTGCCGGAATCCACTGCTCCAGAAAAGCAATCGTTGCTTTTTCAGCATCGGATTCACTGAATGAACTTTGCTTTACTCGCTCCACCAATCCACTGCCAGTATGCGTTTTGACGTTCCACTCATCCATCAGAGCTAACTGTTCATCTGACTGATGTACCGCAATAACCGGCCCTTCCGCAAGAATATTCAGCTCTGAATCAGTCACGATAGTTGCAATTTCAATTATGCGATCGCGCTCGGGATCCAGACCCGTCATCTCTAAATCTATCCAGATAAGATTGTTCTCACTTTTTGACATGATATATCCTAGGTTCCTTTAAAACAGGTAATCTGTATCAGAGGTGTATCATAGCGTTTTTGATCACCCACAGCGATAACCAGCAAGATAGATGAAATAAGTGAGGTTCGGTGGCTAAAAGTAAACTCTCCAAAGGGCAGCAACGCCGTGTGCAGGCCAATCACCAGCGCAGGCTAAAACAGCCGCTCAGCAGGAATGACGCCCAAAAACCAGAACTGGACGACAGCCAGTTCGGTGAGCCACAAGAAGGGCTGGTTATCAGCCGATTCGGGCAACATGCAGATATTGAGGCCGCAGACGCCTCCATACAACGCTGTAATATCCGCAGGACAATTCGTTCACTGGTGACCGGTGATCGTGTCGTATGGCGTCCTGCTTTACAGCTCCAGTCAGATGTTAAAGTCAATGGGATCGTAGAAGCCGTTCACGAACGAACTTCCGTGCTCACCCGTCCTGATTATTATGATGGTATCAAACCCATTGCCGCTAATATCAACCAAATTGTGATTGTTTCCGCTATCCTGCCTGAACTCTCACTGAATATTATCGATCGCTATCTGGTCGCATGTGAAACACTCAATATTGAACCCTTGATAGTGCTTAATAAAATCGATCTTCTGGACGATGAAAGCCGCGAGTGGGTTAACGGTGTCATGGATATTTACCGTCACATCGGGTATCGGGTACTGGAAGTTTCCAGCCATACCGGAGAAGGCATTCCTGAACTGATCCAATTACTGGCTGATAAAATCAGTATATTCGCGGGTCAATCAGGGGTCGGAAAATCCAGCCTGCTGAACACCCTGCTTCCGGACAATGAAGAAGCCATCTTGGTTAATGAAGTCTCAGATAACTCCGGCCTTGGTCAGCATACGACAACAACAGCACGCCTCTACCATTTTCCACAGGGAGGAGATGTCATTGATTCTCCCGGCGTCCGGGAATTCGGCTTATGGCATTTGACGCCAGAACAGGTGGTACAAGGGTTTATTGAATTTCGGGATTACCTTGGAAGCTGTAAATTCCGCGATTGCAAACATCTTGATGATCCCGGCTGTGCTTTACGCGATGCACTGGAGCAAGGAGCTATTGCAGAAGAGCGCTTTGAAAACTACCACCGGATCCTGGAAAGCATGGCTCAGGTTAAACCACGCAAAAATTTCACTGAAGGTCAAAAATAAGGCAATAATTAGCAATACGCTGCCCTGACATTCAAGATAAGGGCAGGTAGAATAGCGGACTTTTGCCCAATTTTCCTATAAGACATTGGCCGATAAAACACTTCAAGAGGTTGACGTGCTGGATAATATTAAAATCAGACTACAATATTTACTGCCAAAGCAATGTATTACTCACTTAGCAGGCTGGTTCGCCAATAAAAAAGCAGGCTGGTTGACACAGCTTGTCATTAAGGCTTTTGCCAAAATTTATAAAGTTGATATGAATGAGGCCCAGAATCCATCTTTTCAGGCTTATTCAACCTTTAACGAATTCTTTGTCCGACCATTAAAAGAGGACATTCGTCCCGTCGTCAATGAAACACACCTGTTGGCACTGCCCGCAGATGGAGCCATCAGTCAATTGGGTGCCATCCGGGAAGAGCAGATTATTCAGGCTAAAGGCCACTACTATACGGTAGAAGCGCTGTTGGCCGGCCAGCACCAACTTGCTGAACAATTCCGTAATGGCCAGTTTGTGACGATTTACTTATCACCGAAAGATTATCACCGTGTTCATATGCCATGTGACGGCGTATTGAAAGAGATGATTTATGTTCCCGGCGATCTGTTTTCAGTCAACCCGCTGACTGCCGCCAATGTACCGAATTTGTTTGCACGTAATGAACGTGTTATCTGTATGTTTGATACAGCATTTGGCCCAATGGCACAAATTCTGGTGGGTGCCACAATTGTGGGTAGTATAGAGACTGTCTGGAGTGGCTGTGTCACCCCGCCACGCGAAGGTATTATCAAACGCTGGGTCTATCCGGCAGAAGGCGAAGAAGGGGCTGTTTCTCTCAAGAAAGGAGAAGAAATGGGCCGTTTCAAACTGGGTTCAACCGTAATCAACCTGTTTGCCCCTAATCAGATTCAGTTTGCTAATAACTTATACTGTGGTTCACAAACCCTGATGGGTGGCCTGCTGGCACAGACTATCTCAAACGATGAAGAGCATACTGAGCACACAACTGACGATGTTTCCGTGAGTCAAAATAGCGCCAGTTAATTTATTACCAAGGAGCCCCTTATTGTGCGCCTGATTATCAGTTTATTTCTTAGCCTGCTTATTGCGAATCTGGCTTTCGCCTCCACAACACAGCTGGATGAAAGCCAGCTTAAACAGGAGCTGAAACAGGTTAAAGGCAGTAAAAATCCGCAGGAGGCTGAAATTGCGCAAGCACTGCAAGGGGCTATCAATTGGGTTAATGAGACAAATGCCTCCAAGGAACGGATTGCAAAGTATCAACAGTCAGTTGATGATTTCCCAAAATTAATCAAAGAATTACGCAAGAAAATACTGGCCGCCAGTGAACCACCTCCTGCTATTCCGGCGAATCAGACCATCAGCAGTCTGGAACAGCAGATTATCCAGCTCAACAGTCAATTACTGGAGCAGGGGCGGCAGTTACAACAAGAACAAGATAAAATCCGGGAGATTAGTGAATCCGTAAGCCTCATGCCTCAACAGCAAACAGAAGCCAGACGCTTGTTAGCTGAGGCAACTTCCCGGCTTCAGTCATTAAACCCACCTTCCCCCGGACTGGATGACGCCCAGTTAACACTTGCTCAGGCAGAAGTGAATGCCCGCAAAACTGTGACCAGTGAACTGGAGATGGCACAACTTTCTGCCAATAATCGGCAGGAGATCGCCCGCTTACGAGCAGAATTATTTAAAAAACGCTATCAAAATCTGGATATTCAACTCCAGCAACTTCGTAGCCAGTTAAACGCCAAGAGGCAGCAAAAAGCAGAATCAGCTCTTGAGCATACGGAAATGCTGGCGGAACAGAATGGTGGAAAACTACCTCAATTTCTGCTGGATGAACTTCAGCAAAACCGTCACCTTTCACAAATGCTCAACCAGCAGACTCAACGCATGGATTCCATTGGCTCTCAGCAACGCAAAGCTGCTGATGATATTCTGCGGGTACGCCAGACCCTTAATACCATCCGCGAACAGGCGCAATGGTTGGGTGATTCAACAACATTAGGAGCCGCGTTAAGGGCACAGTTAACGCGCATTCCTGACGTCCCGAAATCTCAGCAGCTCGACCGAAATATAGTAGAATTACGGGTTGAAAGGCTAAAATATGAAGAAATGCTGGAACACTCTCAGCGGGAAAGCGAACATACTCCTATTACAAATAACAGCCTGACGCCAACCCAAAAACAGGTTTATGATTCCCTTATCCGTACCAGAAAAGAGTTACTTAATTCCCTGCTCTCCGGTTATGACAGCGAAATATTGGAATTAACAAAACTCAAAGTCTCTACCAATCAGTTAAATGAGGCATTGAAAGAAGTTAAGGATGCCACGCACCGCTATCTGTTCTGGGTAGCAGATGTCGATCCCATTTCACTGAATTACCCTCTGTTGGTTGTACGGGATTTAACCCGATTACTCTCTCTGGATACAATTTCTCAATTAGGCATTGCAATCCATGTGATGCTGACAACGCAGGATACCTTGCTTTATCTGCTGGGTACGTTGTTACTGGTGATATTCAGCATCAGTTCACACCGCCAGTATCACGCTTTCCTTGAACGTTCCAGCAACCGTATCGGCAAGGTGACACAAGATCACTTTTCCCTGACCATAAGAACTGTGTTTTGGTCTGTTGTGGCGGCTTTGCCTCTGCCAATGCTCTGGTCAGCGATTGGCTACGGCCTGAAAAATGCCTGGCAGTACCCAATGGCAACCGCTATCGGTAATGGTGTCAGCGAAACAACACCAATCTTATGGATTTTCATGCTCAGCGCCGCGTTTGCCCATCCGAATGGTCTGTTTATTGCTCATTTCCGCTGGCCGGAAGAACGAGTCAAACGGGCAATGCGCTTTTATCGGGTATCAATTTTCCTGATTGTGCCATTGATGATGGCACTAATTACCTTTAACAATTACAGTGATCGTGAGTTTGGTGCAACCCTTGGCAGATTATGTTTTCTAATGCTCTGCGTCTCGCTGAGTCTGGTCACAACCAGCCTGAAACGGGCTGGTATTCCACTATACATGGATAAACATGGGTCAGGTGAAAACGTTATCAACTCTGTTTTATGGTGGATATTGCTCTCTGCACCAATTCTGGCCGCGCTGGCTTCTGTACTGGGTTATCTGCAAACTTCGCAGGCCCTGTTAGCACGGTTGGAAACCTCCGTTGCCATCTGGTTCTCCCTGCTGGTCATCTATCACATAACCCGTCGATGGATGTTAATCCAGCGTCGTAAAATTGCGTTCGAAAGGGCAAAACAACGCCGGGCCGATATCCTTGCTCAACGCGCTAAAAGTGAAGAAGATTCCAGCAATATTAACAGCAGTGTTGAAGGGGTGATTGAAGTTGAAGAGCCAGTTATCGATCTGGATGCAATCAGTGCCCAGTCTTTAGGTCTGGTACGCTCCATCCTGACGATGCTGGCACTGGTTTCACTTATCCTGCTATGGTCAGAGCTACATTCTGCGTTCTCTTTCCTTGAAAATATCCGGTTATGGGATGTCACCACAAGCATCAACGGTATTGATACTATCCAGTCAATCACTCTGGGTTCTATCCTGATTGCCATTCTGGTCATTATTATTACGACTCAGCTTGTCCGTAATCTCCCTGCATTACTGGAACTGGCACTGTTACAACATCTGGAACTGACGCCCGGTACAGGCTACGCCATCACTACATTAACCAAATACGGTATTACACTGATCGGCAGTATCGTCGGTTTCTCATTAGTGGGTATTGAGTGGTCAAAACTGCAATGGTTAGTTGCCGCAATGGGGGTTGGGCTTGGTTTTGGGTTACAGGAAATTTTTGCCAATATTATTTCCGGGCTGATGATCCTGTTCGAAAAACCAATCCGTATTGGCGATACCGTCACTATTCGCGGTCTGACCGGTAGCATCACAAAAATTAATACACGGGCAACGACCCTGACTGACTGGGATAGAAAAGAGATCATCGTTCCCAATAGAGCATTTATTACTGAACAATTTATAAACTGGTCATTGTCTGATACCATCACCCGTATTGTCCTGACGATCCCTGTTCCCGTAGAAACAGAATCTGCGAAAGCAACAGAGATATTACTGACCGCAGCAAGACGATGCCCGTTAATTATCGATAATCCGATGCCTGAAGCCTATTTGGTTGACCTGCAACAAGGAATTCAGATTTATGAACTGCGAGCTTATGCCGCAGAAATGGGGCATCGTATGCCTGCTCGTCATGAAGTACATCAGTATATTTTGCAGGAATTCCATAACCACAATATCACCCTGCCATTCCCACCATTTCAGGCTCGTGTTGATATTTTCGGACAGGAGATCCGCAGCGCTACAACCAACACATCAGGTCGCAATCTTCCACGTAAGCCGGGAGATCTATAATTTAATTTAGGGAAAAAGAGAACAAAAATATGGTAAGGCGCATCCCTGTTCAGATAAGTGGCTTACTGGCATTAAATGGTGTTTCTATTCTGGGAAACACCATCACAGAAATCGCTATTCCTTGGTTAATTCTGGAAATATCAGGCAGCCCATTACTGGTTGCGGCTGTGATGTCAGCCAAAATGCTGCCATTAATATTATCTGTTTTTTTCAGTGCACAGCTGGTTGATAGATACGGCGCATTTCGGATCTCAGTATTATCGGATTTAGTTAATTTCCTGAGTGTATTATTAATCCCCGTATTCTATACAATGGATATTCTTCATCTTTATCTTTTAGCTATCTTATTAATATTCTCAACTATTCTGGATTCACCAGGGCGCCTGGCAAAAGATATTATGCTGGCAAAGGAACTCAACAACCACCGACTAAAGTCGGTGGGTTAGTGATTAACGGACTGAAAGTCCGGATACGCATCGGCTAAACGATGCGTCAATTATCCAGCCTGAAGTGATCATTCGG
>NZ_CAWQJR010000037.1:0-9999 GCF_963894935.1 Xenorhabdus sp. PB61.4 | reverse complement strand
GTTTTAATAAGTATTTAATCAAATAAAACTGATTATTATTTCCTTATATTTAATGAGATTTATTCTTGTTAAAGAATAAATATAAATTATTTATTTTCAATGGCTTATTTATTTTTAATTTATTTTTGTTTTATTGGTTTTTAATAGGCATAATATGCTCCAGTTAATTAATCATCAGGAGATTGGGCTAATGTTGAAACAAGAAATGATCACGAAATTAAATGAGCAATTAAATCTGGAATTTTATTCTGCTAATTTATATCTGCAAATGAGTGCATGGTGTAGCGATAAAGGGTACGAAGGAGCGGCAGCATTTCTGAGAGCCCATTCACAGGAAGAAATGCAGCATATGCAACGCTTATTTGATTATCTGGGTGATACGGGAGCAATGCCTGTACTGGGTGCGATTCAGGCTCCACCTGTTGAATTCAGTTCCATTTCTGATGTATTCAATCAAACCTATGAGCATGAAAAGTTGATTACTGAAGAGATTAATAAATTGGCTCACTTGGCGATGACAACTCAGGATTATTCTACTTTTAACTTCTTACAGTGGTATGTTTCTGAGCAGCATGAAGAAGAGAAATTATTCAAATCTATTCTGGATAAACTGGGTATGGTAGGTGAAAGTGGTAAATCTTTATTCTTACTGGATAAGGACTTGAAAGGATTATCTGTTCCTGCACATGCAGCCCACGCCTGAGAAGAGTTTATAATAAATTAGTCTGTAGCTGATGAATTTTTAGACCGTGACTTCTGTTTTTTGACTATGTCAAGCAGGGTTCACGGTTTTTTCGTTTTATTTTCCACTATTGTTTTTGCGTGGTGCTTCACAGGTCCGGTCTTTTACCACAGATTAAACTTATCTTTTGATATAGAATCCTCTCAATTATAAAATTCGTCTTTATATTAAAGGGTTATATATTTATGACTATTTTTAGCATTCGTTCATTCTGGACTAAGTTATCTGCCTTGGTTGTTTTGTTTGTTGGTATATCCTGCCAACAGGCTTTAGCACATGCCCATTTAAAAGATCAAACTCCGGCTGAAAATACAACGGTTGAAGCTGCACCACAAGCTATAACCCTGAGTTTTTCAGAACGCATTGAACTCGGATTCAGCAAAGTAAAATTAATTGGTCCGGAAAAACAAGAAATTAAAACAGGAAAACTGGAGCTTGATCCGGAAACTAAAACCAAGTTGATTCTGCCGGTTGAAGCCAAACTGTCTGCTGGAGAATATCGCGTTGACTGGAGTGTGTTGTCAGTCGATGGTCATAAAACAAAAGGTGTCTATAACTTTACAGTAAGATAATGATTTCACTCGAGGCATTATACGTACTCTGCCGTTTTTTCCACTTTGTGGTTGTAATGCTAATGTTCGGGCTTAGTCTGTTCATTACTTTACTTGCATCAGGCCACTTTTCAGTATTGATTAGAAAACGGCTGAAGTCTGCTTTAGGGATTAGTACTGCTCTGGCTTTTATTACTTCAATCGTCTGGTTTATTGTACAGGCCGGGCTGATGGGAGATGGCTGGCACGATGCTTACCAACCTGAAATATGGCAGGCCGTATTAGGGACCGCTTTTGGCAAGGTATGGCAGTGGCAATTGTTGGTTGCAACACTTGCTGTGGTGGGGATACTTTTTTTACGTACTAATGCCGGTAGTTCACAAGTAAAGCACTTTTTATTATTAGGCTGCTCTGTTGTTTTGCTTTCAAGCCATGCCTTCATTGGGCATGCCACTATGTATGAAGGGGAACTTGGTCAACTGCTTCAACTAAATCAGGTTGTCCACTTACTCAGTGCAGGCTATTGGTTTGGTGGATTATGGCCGTTTTTGCTGTGCTTGCAATTTTTACGTCTGAAAGGTAGTGCCGGCTTGAATCCAACTCCTGATAAGGTGGGGAGTGGTGGCATACAGAATCGTCTTTATGATGAAAGTGTTGCTGCGATGAGACGATTTTCTAATTATGGGCATTTGGCCGTTTTTTTGGTGATAGCCACAGGCGTTGCAAGTAGCGTCATTTTAATTCCGGGCTGGCCGGTTTTTGATGTCCCGATCTCCGAATACCAATCAATGTTATGGCTAAAAATAATATTGGTCACAATTATGGTTATCTTAGCCTTAATCAATCGTTATATCCTAGTACCTAAATTAAAGCAAAAAGGGCGCTATGAATTGCTAATGATCAACAGTTGGCTGGAAATCATTCTGGGAACAGCTGCCTTGCTATGTGTTGCTATTTTTGCAACAGAACCTCCTGTGTGATCCTTATTTACATGAGGCATATTCCATTTTGGTCGGCTTAGCCATTTTTCAACTGTATTTCGTATGAAACGTATAAGCGCAGAGTTTCTGCGCTGCCATTTCCCTGCGAGTATGGTGTAGTGCAGTTAAGTGTATTGGTTATGGTAATGAGTGTAGTCTTTAGCTATATAAACAGGGAAAAGGACGTTAGAATTCGGGGTGTGTATTTATCTGGGGAATAACAATGAAACGAGTATTTTGTGTTTTATCTTTTTTGTTTTTTACTTTTCAGGGGATAGCCGCTCCAATACAAACTGTAAGTAAATTACAGTTCGGTAAGCAATGGGCTTTCACCCGTGAAGAGGTTATGCTTGA
Source organism: Xenorhabdus sp. PB61.4 (assembly GCF_963894935.1). Lineage (NCBI taxonomy): Bacteria > Pseudomonadati > Pseudomonadota > Gammaproteobacteria > Enterobacterales > Morganellaceae > Xenorhabdus > Xenorhabdus sp. PB61.4. Next base: position 7,372 of record NZ_CAWQJR010000037.1, on the reverse strand, counting down.
TTGCCGTTCAGGAGGTGCATTGTTCGTGATCAACCCCAGTACGCTTATGCAATATCCACTTAATGAACGAGCAGAAGAACTTGTGCAAGCCAATCAGGTGATTGCAACACCGCTTAGTACAATACTTCTGGATGATCCTGAACATAATAATCAAAAAATGAGCATTGAACCATTTCAGAAGGCAGCTATGTCTTTATGTGATTATAAATTAGGTGACAAAAAAGATAAGTGATTTTTATTGTTAATATGAATGAAATGTCAATTAATGTGCTAATGAATTAATCAAAATTGGTAAATTATCATGTGTCAACTACTCTTTAAGAGGTAAGTTGTTCTACGTCTCAATGGCATTTTAGCGCACGGCTCTCTAACAGAGCCATTTTCCCTAGGCCGAGTAGAGGAATGAGCTCGGCCTTTTTTTATTATGCTTACCATAATTAGTGAATAATTTTACTCTTTTTTCACAGGATCATATTTTTCCTAATTTGTATAATTTGTTCAGTAGACATTGAATGGCAATAATGTAGTGACAAATAAACGCAAAAAAATTGCAATAAACAACCATTCGTCGGTAAAGAGGATATTGGAAAATAATTTGAGCAGGAACACGGTTTGGACTGCAAATCAGGTGGTTTTATAATATAAGCTGTGATAACTAACTGAATTTTAAAAGTGAATACTGGTAAAATTCCCGAAAGAAAATTCTAATTCTGTGCTTCAGGCTTTAAGCTGGGGCAGCGAATACAAGGGGTAGTAGAAAATTTATCGGAGTGACTGATATCTTTAATAAGAATCCCTGTTCGTTAATTTATTGTTGTTCATTTGTTGTGCTTGACTACTTTGTATAGGTGTATATGGATAAGTATAAACTCTATGAGAATTTATCAGATAGCTTGATGGCATTATTATCAGGCGAGTATAACCTGATCGCGTCTCTTGCAAATACAAGTTCATTGTTATATGAACATTTGGATAATGTTAATTGGGTTGGCTTTTACTTGGTAGATGGTGATACCCTAGTTTTAGGGCCATTTCAGGGCAAAATTGCTTGTGTTCGTATTCCTATAGGGAAAGGGGTATGCGGAACCGCTGCAGAAAAGAATAGTATTCAGCGGATTTCTGATGTACATGCTTTTCCCGGTCATATAGCCTGTGATGCTAATAGTAATGCTGAAATTGTCCTTCCTTTGGAAATTAATGGGCAAGTTATTGGCGTTCTCGATATCGATAGCACGGTTTTTGACCGGTTCGATGAATACGATGAACATGGCTTGAAAGCCCTTGTTAGCAGGCTTTGTGAGCATTTGGGGCAATGTGTTGTGCCAAAATATCTGCAACAGAATGTAACTTAACTTATGTATGACGTGGCATTTATCGGCAACACCATTATAATGTCGCCTGTTCATGCCTGCGCTGGTTGGCAAAACCGTTGTAATCAGGAAATTTCATGGAAAATCAACCTAAGTTGAACAGTAGTAAAGAAGTCATTGCTTTTTTGGCTGATCGTTTCCCGTTATGTTTCGCCGCAGAAGGTGAAGCACGTCCTTTGAAAATCGGGATCTTTCAGGATATCGTTGAACGTATTCAGGGCGAAGAGTGTTTAAGTAAAACACAACTCCGTTCTGCTCTGCGCTTGTATACTTCCAGTTGGCGTTACCTTTATGGTGTAAAAGAAGGTGCTCAACGTGTTGACCTTGACGGTAATGCATGTGGTGAGCTGGAAGCTGAACATATTGAACATGCGCGCCAGCAGTTAGCGGAAGCTAAAGCTCGTGTACAGGCTCAACGGGCTGAGCAACGTGCCAAAAAACGTGAAACAGAAAACGTATCTGACAAGAAAAGCGAACGTCCTGTGAATAAAAAGGCTGCGCCTCGTCGCCGTCCGGAAGCAGGTAAAAAGGATGAAAAACGTCCAGCTCGTTCGCAAGAGCGTCCGCAGCAATCGCGTAAACCAGCAGATAAAACTAGCAAAAAAATTGCACAACCTGAGTTAACCTCAGTTACAGATGTATCCTCTTTGAAAGTCGGGCAGACGATCAAAGTGAATGTAGGGAAAAGCCTAATGGATGCTTCTGTGCTGGAAATTGCGAAAGATGGTGTAAGAGTGCAGTTACCTACTGGTCTGGCAATGATTGTACGCGCAGAACACTTAAAGTTCTGATACGGAGGCCAACTTGGGCATGAACAAACTCATTACTTTGGCTTTCGTTTTAGGGCTATCATTTTTTGGTACAGTGTATGCAGATACTGTCAATGATGGTGCTGCTCGTAGTAATACTTCTGTACCTGTTGCCGGAACAACAGTTGGGAATAATCAGCTTACTGTTACTATAAATCAGTTACCCGATCTAAAACCGGAACCACAACATGCGACAGTAAGTAAACGGGTTGTTTCCCGTTTTCTCAGTTCTCACTACCGCCATTTCAATCTTGATGCCGATTTCTCAGGCAAGATTTTTGATCGTTACTTAAATATGCTCGATTACGGGCATAATATTTTTTTGGCATCAGATATCGCACAGTTTGCCACACAAAAAGGGCTTTTGGGTAAAGAGATTGAGAATGGTGATTTACACCTTCCGTATGCGTTATTTAACTTACAGCAAAAACGTCGTTTTGAACGCTATCAATATGCTCTTTCCAGGTTAGAGCAGCCTATCCGCTTAGATGGAAATGATAAGCTAGAGACTGAACGTGATAAAGCACCGTGGCCTACAAGTGTTGAAGAATTAAATAATCTTTGGGATGCAAAGATTAAGTCAGACTGGATAAATCTTAAACTGTCAGGGAAAAATGACAAAGAGATTAAGGAAACGCTGACAAAACGCTATAGGACTTTGCTGAAACATTTGACTCAGAGTAAAAGTGAAGATGTTTTCCAAATAATAATGATGGCTTTTGCTCGAGAAATAGATCCTCATACCAGCTACCTTTCACCTCGTAATACAGAGCAGTTTAATTCCGAGATGAGCCTTTCCCTTGAAGGGATCGGTGCTGTTTTACAATATGATGATGAATATGTAACCATCCGCTCACTTGTAGCAGGGGGCCCGGCAGCCAAAAGTAATTTGCTCAAAGTCGGAGATAAAATTATTGGGGTAGGGCAGGCGGGTAAACCGATTGTAGATGTTGTTGGCTGGCGCTTGGAAGATGTTGTTGCTCTGATCAAGGGACCAAAAGGCAGTAAAGTCCGCCTTGAAATTATCCCAAGTGCAAAAGGGGCAAAAAATCATATTATTACGTTAACTCGTGAAAATATTCGCCTTGAAGACAACGCTGTTAAAATGTCAGTTAAAACTGTTGGTAAAGAAAAAGTTGGGGTTCTTGATATTCCCAGTTTTTATGTTGGCTTGACTAATGATGTAAAAGTACAACTGCAAAAACTAACGAAGCAAAATGTTTCGGCCATTGTTATTGATTTGCGTGGTAATGGAGGTGGTGCGCTGACAGAAGCTGTTTCACTTTCTGGTTTATTCATCACAACTGGTCCTGTTGTACAAATCCGAGATAATACAGGGCGGATTAAAGAAGATTCAGATACTGATGAAGCGATATATTATAAAGGTCCTTTGGTTGTTTTAGTTGATAATTTAAGTGCTTCTGCATCTGAAATTTTTGCGGCTGCTATGCAGGATTACGGTCGTGGGTTAATTGTTGGTGAGCCGACTTTTGGCAAAGGGACAGTTCAACAATATCGTTCTCTGAATCGCATCTATGATCAAATGCTCAGTCCTGACTGGCCGGCAATTGGTTCAGTGCAATATACCATTCAGAAGTTTTATCGGATAAATGGTGGTAGTACTCAGCTTAAAGGTGTGACACCTGATATTATTATGCCAACAGGGGCAGAGCCTACTGATATAGGTGAAAGTAAGGAAGATAATGCTTTACCTTGGGATAGTATTCAGCCAGCAATTTATTCTTCTTCAAAGAATATTTCAGAGTTAGTGCCATCATTAACTAAACTGCATCGCCAGCGTATCGCTAATGATCCTGAATTTAAATATATTGACCAGGATATCGCCTATTATAAGGTACTAAAAGCTCGCAATGGTGTTTATTCATTAAACTATGCAGAGCGAGAGAAAGAAAATAAAGAGTATGAAGCGATTAAACTAAATCGTATCAATGAGCGCTTCAAACGAGAAGGCAAAAAACCACTTGTGTCACTTGATGACTTAGCAAAAGATTATAAAGGGCCAGACCCTTACTTAGACGAGTCAGTACAAATTGCTCTGGATTTAGCTCACCAGCCAGTTGAAATAACTCAGAATAAATAGTAGTGGTTTTGGATATCACAATGCATAAAAAGCCGACTTTATAGTCGGTTTTTTTACTTTTGTATTATTAGCTGGATCTTATAGCTAAATCAGCATAACTTGACGCAGTTTAAATACATCATAAGCAGTGATACCTTGTCATTTTAATTCAGATGCTATGTCATATTATGTTGGTTCTGCTATATGTAAAATTGTAAAGTTACGTTGATTCTATCGCTTAACACCTTAAAGAAATTGAATAATATGGTCTTAGTCCCCATCTTATGATTTACTTTTAGTTGAACTGTTTGATTATTGAAGGAAGCAAATTTATATGATGAGAATTGCCCTGTTCCTACTCACCAACCTTGCCGTTATGGTTGTGTTTGGGATAATACTTTCACTTACGGGAGTACAGAGAAGTAGTGTTGCCGGCCTTATGATTATGGCTGGTTTATTTGGTTTTGGTGGTGCATTTATTTCTTTGTTAATGTCAAAATGGATGGCATTACGTTCTGTTGGTGGGCAGGTTATTGAAAAACCGTCTAACGAAATGGAATTCTGGCTGATGGAAACTGTTCGCCGTCAGTCCGATCAAGTCGGTATCACTATGCCACAAGTTGCTATCTATGATGCACCGGATATTAATGCATTCGCTACAGGAGCACGCCGTAATGCATCTTTAGTGGCTGTTAGTACAGGCTTGCTGAATAATATGAGCCGTGATGAAGCTGAAGCTGTTATTGCTCATGAGGTTAGCCACATCGCTAATGGTGACATGGTAACAATGACGTTGTTACAAGGAATTGTAAATACATTCGTTATTTTCATTTCACGTATCATTGCACAAGCAGCTGCAAGTTTCTTGTCCAGCAGTGACGATGAGAGCGAAAGCAGTAGTAATGGCAACCCTATTGTTTATATGATCCTTTCCATGGTTTTGGAAATTGTCTTTGGTATTCTGGCAAGTATTATTACCATGTGGTTCTCTCGTTATCGTGAATTTCACGCAGATGCGGGGTCAGCAAAACTTGTCGGGCGTGAGAAAATGATTGCTGCATTACAGCGCCTCAAAACAAGCTATGAGCCTCAGGAAGAAGGCAGCATGATGGCATTTTGTATCAATGGTAAATCGAAGAGTTTTAGTGAGTTATTCTTATCTCACCCACCATTGGATAAACGTATTGAAGCGTTGCGTAGCGGCGAATATATTAAGTAATACTGCTTGGCTTGCATCTATTTAAAAGATGAGAATCTAAACAGTTAAATGAAAAAAGCCGGGATTTATGATAAATCCCGGCTTTTTTACCATTAGATTATTTAATCCTGGTCAAATAGCTTTTTATCAGTTTTACCCATTAACTGACTGGTAATTGTACCGGCAGTCATGGCTCCGTTAACATTTAGAGCAGTACGCCCCATGTCAATCAGTGGTTCAACAGAGATTAATAAAGCGACCAAAGTGACAGGCAATCCCATTGCTGGCAGAACAATAAGTGCAGCAAACGTAGCACCACCACCAACACCAGCCACACCGGCAGAACTGATAGTCACAATCCCCACCAGAGTTGCAATCCATAGAGGGTCAAAAGGATCAATACCAACTGTTGGAGCGATCATAGCCGCTAACATAGCAGGATAAATTCCTGCACAACCGTTTTGGCCGATAGTCGCACCGAATGAGGCGGAAAAGCTGGCTATAGACTCAGGAACACCAATACGACGTGTTTGCGTTTCTACATTTAACGGAATACTTGCAGCACTTGAGCGGCTGGTAAAAGCAAATGTCAGAGTAGGGCCTGCCTTTTTCAAGAATTTTAGTGGGTTGATGCCTGTTATAGCTAAAAGAATACCGTGTACAACAAACATTAGACCTATAGCAATGTAAGAAGCAACAACAAAGTTACCTAATTGGGCAATATCATGAATATTAGAACTGGCAACTACTTTGGTCATTAATGCCATTACTCCATATGGGGTAAGGCGCATAACCAGCCTGACTAGTTTCATTGCCCATGCTTGCATAGTATCAATTGCGATAAGAGCACGTTCACCGCGTTCATGGTCATCTTTCAGCATTTGCAGAGCTGCAATTCCCAAAAATGTTGCAAAAATGACGACGCTGATAATTGAGGTCGGATTTGCTCCGGTAAGATCTGCAAATGGATTTTTAGGAATAAAAGAGAGGATTAGTTGCGGTACACTCAGGTCTGAAACCCGATTAATATAGTTTGTCTCAATTGCTGACAGACGAGCAGTCTCTTGTGTCCCCTGAACTAATCCAGCAGCGGTCAATCCAAACATATTGGCGATAACAACACTAATTAAAGCAGAAATCGCTGTGGTAAACAGTAAAGTACCAATAGTCAGCAAGCTGATCTTACCTAAGGAAGATGCTTTATGCAGACGTGCAACTGCACTGAGTATAGAAGCAAAGACTAATGGCATAATGACCATTTGTAATAATTGCACATAACCATTGCCAACGATGTTGAACCATTTAATTGATTCTTTCACGATCGGGTTATGTGCACCATAAATAACATTTAATGCTAATCCAAAAAAGACACCAACAACTAAGGCAATAAGAACTTTTTTGGATAGACTCCATTGATCTGAACTCGTTTTTGCTAATATAACGAGTAGTGCTGTAAAAACCAGCACATTGATAATGAGTGGTAAATTCATCCCTAGTCTCCAATATTCTGACTAATATTCTTGTATGGTATGTATTCACTTCGAGTTATAGCAAAAAGTTTTACCATTATTTTATTAAAGAATTATGGTATCAATATAAGTATTAGCTTTCTTATAATTTTAGAGAATATAATATAATTATTTGTCACTAGATAGCACTATTAGTTATATGTATTTATGGGATTTGTTTTGCTTTCGTTCAATGTTAGCCAACATGTGAATGTGGCCGCCTCAGAGAATATGAAGTCATTTGAGTTATCTGATTAATATATAAGTTTATTTATCAACAATCGTAAGCTGTAACTCAGAAGTTAGATACCAGATGGTGAAATTAATAAATAAAATTAAAGAAATAATATTTATGTTTTTGATTGGCCCTATTATCAAAATAGGACCATTTTTTGATTAAAAATAAA
>NZ_CAWQJR010000036.1:0-10097 GCF_963894935.1 Xenorhabdus sp. PB61.4 | reverse complement strand
ACGGAATGTTTGTTTTGGGTTAATTTAAATCTTGCCTTTGCGATGAAAATATTATTTCATAGAAACTCGCTGGCATTCTGCTGATATTAATTTCTTGTATATTAATTTCTATTATCAGAGTTATTCCTACAATAATTATTTATTGTGGGATGAGGTTTTTCTGCCGGTTATATAAATAAAAAAACAACCTTTTTATTATAAGAGGCTTCTGATTATTTATTAAAAATAAATCGGAATGCCCCACTATATGGAAAATAGGCCTATTTCTATGAAAAAAAACAATTCCGTAAAACCTATTGTTTTGTGGGTGACATTATTGTGTGGACTTTCACCTGCTACTGCTGCCATTGCGGATAGCGGGTATCAAGAACAGGGGCAGTTAAATTCACCTGATAGCTGGTTATCAGAAGAATTTAAACGCCAGTGGGGATTAACTACTATTGGCGCACATTATGCCTATGCCCGTGGATATACCGGGAAAGGGATCAATGTCGGAGTGCTGGATGAAGCAGTAACGCCTCATGCTGAATTTGCAAATAAACTGAGAAGATTAAGCCCGGAAGATCCGGTCAACTTTGACGAAGATATTTGGACAGATGTCATTGAGTTCGGCGCTCATGGTAACCATGTCTCAGGCACTATTGCGGCAAACCGGGACGGTACAGGGATGCATGGAGTTGCATTTGATGCTGGCTTGATCACCGGTAAATATTTACAGAATGACTACAACCGAACTGAAGCGATGATCCAAAGTAATGCCCGGGTTATCAATAACAGTTGGGGGGTTCGCCCTCAGATAAGACGGGATGCATACGGCAATCCGATAAGGCGGCCAGATGGTACATGGGACTATGTTAAAACTACTCTGGAGGATGTCCGTAAATATGTTAATAATAATGATCTTAGAGAAAAATTGGATCGTCTAAGCCGTTCAGAAATTCCTGAATTAGATGATTACACAACCAGAACAGCGGGCTTATTACGTGCTGCGCGACATGACAAATTAGTTGTTTTTGCGGCAGGAAATGCCAACAACTATAACGTGACCTGGTTGCATGCGGGTATGCCATATTTCTTTCCTGACGTCCTGAAAAATTATCTCAGTGTCGCCAACATAACACAGGACAAGGAGCTGGCTCTGTCATCAACCAGCTGTGGGTATACCGCCAGCTATTGCTTATCTGCACCGGGCACCAAAATTTACAGTAGTACCGGTAAGTTTGTTTCAAAAACAGGAAAGAAAATAGACGAAGGTGCCCTGAATAGAGGAGAGCTTGAGATTGACTCTTCCTATGATACCTATACTGGTACATCCATGGCAGCACCACATGTCGTTGGAGCTGCGGCTGTCCTGATGCAACGTTTCCCTTATATGACAGCAGCTCAGATTTCTGATGTCCTCAAAACTACAGCGACAGATTTGGGTGAAAAAGGTATCGACAAACTCTATGGTTGGGGCATGCTCAACCTGAAAGATGCCATTAATGGCCCGAAAATGTTTATCACGGAGAAAGATATTCCTGCTGAATTTTATATTGAGGACTCCTATACCGATACGCAGTTTGTCGCCAATATCGTCGGCATGGGGGAAAAAGTAGAAGCAGGCACAACGGTAGAACGCGTCTGCGACAGCATTGAATGTACCTATGACTACTGGAGTAATGATATCTCCGGTCACGGCGGATTAACTAAAACCGGTAAAGGGATGCTGGAACTGACCGGTAAAAACAGCACCTATCAAGGCCCGACAATCGTTGACCAGGGTCAGCTACAGGTCAGTGGCGGCATCACTTCTGAAGTAACGGTACACAAGGGTGCCACACTGAGCGGAAACGGGACTGTCGGTTCACTCATCGCTAAAAGCGGCGCTTACATTGCCCCCGGTAATGTGGGCCCCATGAATACTGATTTAATCGGGAAACTGAAAGTTAACAACGATGTGACTTTCGATACAGGCTCAAATTATCTGGTTGAAATTGCCAGAAATACCGCAGGATTGAGTGACCACATTTATGCTGATGGTTTAGCTACGTTAAGAGGCGGCTCGGTAGAGGTTAGGTTAGAAAACAGCAGCAATTTGCTTTCAAAACCCGAAGTCCGCAGCTTGCTGGGTCAGCAATACAATATCCTACAGGCCCACAAAGGTATCAATGGTCAGTTTACTGCCGCTTCACCTGACTACCTGTTCATTGGCACTCAGTTGAGCTACCAGCCTGATCGCGTCACGCTGAATATCAACCGTAACGCCAAAGCGTTCGCCAGTGTAACTAATACCGCCAATGAGCGCGCCATCGCCAATGCGGCGGAGAAATTACATCTGGGCCACCCGGTTTATGAAAGTATCCTGATGTCAGATACGGCGCCGCAGGCGGGCAAAGCCTTCCAGCAATTGTCTTCCGGCCAGATCCACGCTGATATCGCGTCTGCACAAATCAATGGCAGCCGTTATCTGCGCGATACCCTGAATACCCGTTTACGTCAAGCTGACACTGGATTAGCCAGTCAGGATATCAAGGCTGACCAAAACGGCGTCTGGGCGCAGATCAGCAGTAACTGGCAACGGACCAACAGCAACAGTGAAGCCAACGGTTATCGCATGTCTAACTACGGCGTATTTCTGGGCGCAGATCGGGAAGTAGCCAATGACCTGCGTCTCGGCATGGCTACCGGTTTCACCCGCTCTTCCCTGCGTGGCGGTGATAATACTTCCGCAGGCAGTGATAACTTCCATCTGGCATTTTATGGCAGCAAACAACTGGATGCTCTGGCCTTGCGTACCGGCGTAGCCTATAGCTGGCACCGGTTTGATACCGAGCGTTCAGTGGCCTTCGGTAGCCAATCTGACAACCTGAAAGCCAAATACGGTGCGCAAACCGGGCAATTATTTGCGGAAGCCGCTTACGGAGTCAACCCGGACTGGCTGAATCTGGAGCCTTTCGCCAACCTGTCCCATGTTAATTTCCGCAACGATGGCATCAATGAAAAAGGCGGTGCTGCTGCCCTGACCGGTAAAAAGCAATCGAAGAATGCCACTCTTTCAACATTAGGTTTACGTGTGAATCAGAACTGGCAGACGCAGGATCAACTGACGGTCGGCATGTATGGCGAATTAGGCTGGCAACATCAGTTCGGTAATGTCGCACGCGACAGTCAATTGAGTTTCAGCAACAGCGATGTGTCATTTACGGTTAACAGCGTCTCCGCTGCGCGTGATGCGGCAGTCATTAAAGCCGGCACGTCCCTGAGCATTAATGAAAATACTAAATTATCAGTGGGATACAACGGTGTCTTATCACGTGGTCACAAAGATAACGGCGTATTCTTAAATGCCAACTGGAAATTCTAGTCAATAAAAAATCCCAACTCACTGCTGGCAGGCAGTGAGTTTTTTTCTTTATTCATGTTTAAAGATTTTTGAGTGGTTATTCATCAAATAATCACCCGAAAGAATTCACTACAGCCATTATATGAAAAACGGACTTACCGATATGAAAAAAAATAATTCCTTAAAACCTATTATCTTGTGGATAACATTATTGTGTGGGCTTTTACCTGCTACTGTCGCCATCGCGGATAACGGGTATCAGGAAAAGGGGCAGTTAAATTCGCCGGATAGCTGGTTATCAGAAGAATTTAAACGCCAGTGGGGATTATCGGCCATTGGTGCGCATTATGCCTATGCCCGTGGTTATACCGGGAAAGGGATTACTGTCGGGGTGCTGGATCAAGCCGTAACGCCTCATGCTGAATTCGCCAACAAACTGAGAAGATTAAGCCCAGAAGATCAGGTCAATTTTGACGAGCTTTTTAATGGACTTTTAATTCTGTTCGGCAATCATGGTAACCATGTCGCCGGTACTATTGCGGCAAACCGGGACGGCAAAGAGATGCATGGAGTCGCATTTGATGCCGACTTGGTTACTGCAAAATTTTTAGGTAGTTATCAGAATCGCACAGAAGCGATGATCCAGAGTAACGCTCGGATTATTAACAATAGTTGGGGAGTCCCTCCTGAACGTAATCGGGATGAAAACGGTAGACCGATAAGGCGACCAGATGGTACGTGGGATTATGTTCAAGTTACTATGGACGAAGTCAGAAAACATGGAGAGTCAATTCGAAATACACTGGATCAGTTAAGCCGTTCACCAATCCCTGAAACATTCGACGATAACTCCGCTACAGCAGGTTTATTACGTGCAGCACGCCATGGAAAACTCGTAGTTTTTGCAGCAGGAAATTCCAATAACTATAACATTACCTGGATAGATGCGGGTATGCCGCTTTTCTTTCCTGACGTTTTGAAAAACTATCTTAGTGTCGCCAACATAACACAGGACAAGGAGCTGGCTCTGTCATCAACTAGTTGTGGATATACCGCCAGCTATTGCTTATCTGCACCCGGCACAGATATTTACAGTAGTACCGGTAAATTTATTTCAAAAACAGGTACTCACATAAATGAAAATTACCTGAATGAAGGGAATTTTGATATTGACTCTTCTTATGGTCTCAAGACGGGTACATCTATGGCAGCACCGCACGTTGCCGGAGCCGCCGCTGTCCTGATGCAACGCTTCCCTTATATGACGGCGGGACAAATTTCTGATGTTCTCAAAACCACAGCGACAGATTTGGGTGAAAAAGGTATCGACAAACTCTATGGCTGGGGCATGCTCAACCTGAAAGATGCCATTAATGGCCCGAAAATGTTTATCACGGAGAAAGATATTCCTGCTGAATTTTATATTGAGGACTCCTATATCGATACGCAGTTTGTCGCCAATATCGTCGGCATGGGGGAAAAAGTAGAAGCAGGCACAACGGTAGAACGCGTCTGCGACAGCATTGAATGTACCTACGACTACTGGAGTCATGATATTTCCGGTCATGGCGGATTAACCAAAACCGGTAAAGGGATGCTGGAACTGACCGGTACAAATAGCACCTATAAAGGCCCGACAATCGTTGATCAGGGTCAGTTGCAGGTCAGTGGTGGCATCACTTCTAATGTGATGGTACATAAGGGTGCCACATTCAGCGGAAACGGGACTGTCGGTTCACTCACCGCTCAGAGCGGCTCTTACATTGCCCCCGGTAATGTGGGCTCCATGAATACTGATTTAATCGGCACACTGAAAGTTAACAACGATGTGACTTTTGAATCAGGTTCAAATTACCTGGTTGAAGTCGCCAGAAATACTTCTGGGTTGAGTGACCGTATTTATGCTGACGGTTTAGCCAAGTTAAACGGTGGAACGGTACAGGTTTCATTAGAAAACAACAAAAACCTGCTATCTAAACCCGAAGTCCGCAGCCTGCTGGGTCAACAATACAATATCCTACAGGCCAAAAAAGGCATCGATGGTCAGTTTACTGCCGCTTCACCTGACTACCTGTTCATTGGGACTAAGTTGAGTTACCAGCCTGATCGCGTCACACTTAATATCAACCGTAACGCCAAAGCGTTCGCCAGTGTAACTAACACCGCCAATGAGCGCGCCATCGCTAATGCGGCGGAGAAATTGCATCTGGGCCACCCGGTTTATGAAAGTATCCTGATGTCGGATACGGCACCACAGGCGGGCAAAGCCTTCCAACAATTGTCTTCCGGCCAGATCCACGCTGATATCGCGTCTGCACAAATCAACGGCAGCCGTTATCTGCGCGATACCCTGAATACCCGTTTACGTCAGGCAAATGGTGGATTGGCAAGTCAGGATATCAAAACTGACCAAAACGGGGTCTGGGCACAGATCACCAGTAACTGGCAACGGACTAACAGTAACAGTGAAGCCAACGGTTATCGCATGTCCAACTACGGCGTATTTCTGGGTGCAGATCGGGAAATAGCCAATGACCTGCGACTCGGTATGGCTACCGGTTTCACCCGATCTTCCCTGCGTGGCGGTGATAATACTTCCGCAGGCAGTGATAACTTCCATCTGGCATTTTATGGCAGCAAACAGCTAGATGCGCTGGCCTTGCGTACCGGCGTAGCTTATAGCTGGCACCGGTTTGATACCGAGCGTTCAGTGGCCTTCGGTCGTCAATCGGACAATCTGAAAGCCAAATACGGTGCGCAAACCGGGCAGTTATTTGCGGAAGCGGCTTACGGGATCAACCCGGACTGGCTGAATCTGGAGCCTTTTGCCAACCTGTCCCATGTTAATTTCCGCAACGATGGCATCAATGAAAAAGGCGGTGCCGCTGCCCTGAGCGGTAAAAAACAATCGAAGAATGCCACACTCTCGACATTAGGTTTGCGTGTGAACCAAAACTGGCAAACGCAGGATCAGCTGACTGTCGGCATGTATGGTGAATTAGGCTGGCAACATCAGTTCGGTAATGTCGCACGTGACAGTCAATTGAGTTTCAGCAACAGCGATGTGTCATTTACCGTCAACAGTGTCTCCGCTGCGCGTGATGCGGCGGTCATCAAAGCCGGGACTTCTCTGAGCATTAATGAAAATACCAAATTATCAGTGGGATACAACGGGGTCTTATCACGTGGTCACAAAGATAACGGCGTATTCTTAAATGCCAACTGGAAATTCTAGTCAGTAAAAAAATCCCACTCACTGCTGGCAGGCAGTGAGTTTTTCTTTGTGTATAAATCCATTACATGAAAAACAGGCTTACCACTATGAAAAAAAACAATTCAGTAAAACCTCTTGTTTTGTGGATAACATTATTGTGTGGGCTTTTACCTGCTACTGCTGCCATCGCTGATAACGGGTATCAAGAACAGGGTCAGTTAAATTCACCGGATAGCTGGTTATCAGAAGAGTTTAAACGCCAATGGGGATTAACAGCCATTGGTGCGCATTATGCCTATGCCCGTGGTTACACCGGAAAAGGGATCACTGTCGGGGTACTGGATCAAGCCGTAACGCCTCATGCTGAGTTCGCAAATAAGCTTAAAATATTGAGCCCGACAGATATTGTGAGTTATAAATATGATGACGATAAATCTGGCAATATCTCTTTCGGCAATCATGGTAACCATGTCGCCGGTACTATTGTCGCAAACCGGGACGGCAAGGAAATGCATGGAGTCGCATTTGATGCCGACTTGGTTACTGCAAAATTTTTAGGTAATTATCAGAATCACACAGAAGCGATGATCCAAAGTAATGTCCGGGTCATCAATAATAGTTGGGGCGTTAGGCCTGGCTATGAAGTAGATGAACGGGGAAACCCCAAACGCTGGCCGAATGGGACAGTAAAATATAAGCAGGTGACATTAGATCATGTTATTAACGCAATGGAACCGATTAAAGGAATATTGGATCATTTAAGCCATTCACCAATCCCTGAGATATACGATGAACTCTCCGGTACAGCAGGTTTATTACGTGCAGCACGTCATCATAAATTAGTTGTTCGTTCCACCGGAAATGCTAATAACTATAACGTTACCTGGATAGATGCAGGCATACCCTTTTTCTTCCCTGACGTTTTGAAAAACTATCTCAGTGTCGCCAACATAACACAGGACAAGGAGCTGGCTCTGTCATCAACCCGTTGTGGATATACCGCCAGCTATTGTTTATCTGCACCGGGCACCCTAGTTTACAGTAGCACCGGTGAATTCGTTCCAAAATCAGGTGGTGCAATAAACGAAGGTGCGCTGAATAGAGGGGAGCTTGAAATTGACTCTTCCTATGGTCTCAAGACGGGGACATCTATGGCAGCACCGCACGTTGCCGGAGCCGCCGCTGTCCTGATGCAACGCTTCCCTTATATGACGGCGGGACAAATTTCAGATGTCCTAAAAACTACCGCAACCATCATTAATAAAGAAGGCAAAAGGATCCATGAATTTTCCGGCTGGGGCATGCTTAACCTGAAAGATGCCATTGATGGCCCGAAAATGTTTATCACGAAGGACGATATTCCCGCTGAATTTTATATTGAAAATTCCTATACCGATACGCAGTTTATCGCCAATATCGTTGGCATGGGGGAAAAAGTAGAAGCAGGCACAACGGTAGAACGCATCTGCGACAGCATCGAATGTACCTATGACTACTGGAGTCATGATATTTCCGGTCACGGTGGGTTAACCAAAACCGGTAAAGGGATGCTGGAACTGACCGGTAAAAATAGCACCTATCAAGGCCCTACCCTAGTTGAACAGGGCCAGTTACAGGTCAGTGGCGGCATCGCTTCTGATGTGACGGTACATAAGGGTGCCGCATTCAGCGGAAATGGTACGGTTGGCTCGCTCATCGCTAAGAGCGGCTCTTATATTGCCCCCGGTAATGTGGGCCCCATGAATACGGATTTAATCGGCACACTGAAAGTTAACAACGATGTGACTTTCGAAGCAGACTCAAATTACCTGGTTGAAGTCGCCAGAAATACCGCTGGGTTGAGTGACCGTCTTTATGCTGACGGTTTAGCTACATTAAAAGGTGGCGAGGTTGAAGTTAGGTTAGAAAACAGCAGCAATTTGCTTTCAAAACCCGAAGTCCGCAGCCTGCTGGGTCAGCAATACAATATCCTACAGGCCAAAAAAGGCATCAATGGTCAGTTTACTGCCGCTTCACCTAATTATCTGTTCATTGGCACTCAACTGGACTACCAGCCTGATCGCGTCATGTTAGATATCAATCGTAATGCTACCCCATTTGCCAGTGTGACAAAAACCGCCAATGAGCGCGCCATCGCTAATGCGGCGGAGAAATTGCATCTGGGACATCCGGTTTATGAAAGCATTCTGATGTCGGATACGGCGCCGCAGGCGGGCAAAGCCTTCCAGCAATTGTCTTCAGGCCAAATCCACGCTGATATCGCGTCTGCACAAATCAATGGCAGCCGTTATCTGCGTGATACCCTGAATACCCGTTTACGTCAGGCTGACACCGGATTGGCCAGTCAGGATATCAAGGCTGATCAAAACGGGGTCTGGGCACAGATCAGCAGTAACTGGCAACGGACTAACAGTAACAGTGAAGCCAACGGTTATCGTATGTCTAACTATGGCGTATTTCTGGGTGCAGATCGGGAAGTAGCCAATGACCTGCGTCTCGGTATGGCTACCGGTTTCACCCGCTCTTCCCTGCGTGGCGGTGATAATACTTCCGCAGGCAGTGACAACTTCCATCTGGCATTTTATGGCAGCAAACAGCTGGATGCGCTGGCCTTGCGCACGGGTATCACTTACAGCTGGCACCGGTTTGATACTGAGCGTTCAGTGGCCTTCGGTCGTCAATCGGACAATCTGAAAGCTAAATATGGTGCGCAAACCGGGCAGTTATTTGCGGAAGCCGCTTACGGGATCAATCCGGACTGGCTGAATCTGGAGCCTTTCGCCAATCTGTCCCATGTTAATTTCCGCAACGATGGCATTAATGAACAAGGGGGTGCCGCTGCCCTGACCGGTAAAAAACAATCGAAGAATGCCACTCTCTCAACATTAGGTTTACGTGTGAACCAGAACTGGCAGACGCAGGATCAACTGACGGTCGGCATGTATGGCGAATTAGGCTGGCAACATCAGTTTGGTAATGTCGCACGCGACAGTCAATTGAGTTTCAGCAACAGCGATGTGTCATTTACGGTCAACAGCGTCTCTGCTGAACGTGATGCGGCAGTCATCAAAGCCGGTACTTCCCTGAGCATTAATGAAAATACCAAACTATCAGTGGGATACAACGGTGTCTTATCACGTGGTCACAAAGATAACGGCGTATTCTTAAATGCCAACTGGAAATTCTAGCCAATAAAAATTATTTAAATCAATAAACTCACTGCTGGTGATGGCTGGCAGTGAGTTTTTATTTTTCTTTCACTATCTTCTTTCACAGCAGTACATACATTTAAGAAAAAATCACACTATAAATTTTTACTGTGTTTACAGATTTCTTAGCGGAGTATGGATTATGCTCACATCAGAGGCAGACTGGTTGATTAAAATGCGTCGAAAGCCTTTATTTCCCTTTTAGAGGGAGGTAATTTCGGTAAGCTGATTGTGAAAATTAGCTAAAATATTTATCGTTTTTTGGTTAGTATAAGAACATTCTCAATTCCTGAAAAATAAACTGACCTTATCAATTTTAAGTCTAATATAAATAAGATGGATAAAATAT
>NZ_CAWQJR010000035.1:0-62703 GCF_963894935.1 Xenorhabdus sp. PB61.4 | reverse complement strand
TTATATTAGGTTTATTTTTTATTACTATAGATTAGTTACATGGGATTTGTTTTCATTTAATTATAACGCGATATTAATTTCAATTAATATTTTATATTCTTCTTTCTCTTTGAAAGGCATTTGGTACGAGTAAAGTCATATTAATCACTCAAGATGAATTAACTTAAAACTGGTTTCCATAACCTTACAATAGAATATTTATCTCATAATATATTGTATCGTGGAACATATATTTAGCACGTTGATTACAGTTAAATACTGTATTTACAAGCAATGAATATACTAATGATTTTATCGTGTATTTCAGGGGGCTTTGAATAACCTGTATTTTACGGTTCAATCGCTTAATTCTAATGCAGAGAGTCAGGCTTTCTCGCCCAATACACTGTGTAAATATTTTCCCGATAAGGTGCTTATTTTTCGGTAGCATGTTGTAAGCATTGACATTACCAGTACACCAAAAAATGACATTAAGCAGGGATTATTTTTCGAGCAATTTATTAAGGGTTTTCTACTCCGAACACCAGAAATATAGGCAATAATACGCTTCATACACGGCCACCAAACATACCATAACCAAAGTTTCTGTTTTTTATTCACAACAAATAACCACATCTTGTCAACTTCATAGATGAGCTAAATTTCCAAATTATCCAGCAGTAATGTAGTTACATCCCGTGGGTTGAGTTTTTAAAACGAGAACGATAGCATTGATGCTGATATGTAACGCCCAATGCGGTATTACAGATACCTAAATTGTTCATGGAGAGAACAAACTTATTCTTTTATTCTGGTCTGACATGCTATATAGGTGTAAAATAGTGAATTTGCATGAGTGTCAACGGATTGAGTACATGGCCTAAACCTACAAACTTCAAGTTAATTGCGTATATATATTATTAATTTCGGCATAACATAATAAATCCACCGTCTACAGACACAGATTTAATTGGGTATACCTGCGTATATGGTATATAGGCAGTATTAGTGCCTTCAAGACCGACAAAATTTATTCCCATCATTTGGGGAGTACTTCCTAATAATCCAGCAAGTTGTAAATCTATGCTTCCAGCGTTCATAAGATTTCGCATATTTTGAGTTATATCTGTCTCTTTCACATCATTCCCTGTCGTACAGTGTGTAGCAGGAGCTCGACGACCAGGGTAATTAGAAGCGCCTATACCATTACCATTCAGGCCACCAGTATCGGCAAATGCTATAAAGTTCATAGCAACATCTGTCTGATATAAAAGATAACGGCTTGAAGGAAAGTTCCATCGGGTTTGTAACTTGCTATGGGTGGCATCTATAACTTCAAAATATGCCTCCTGATTCGTTGAAGCTTGATGGGCAATAATTTTATTCTGACTGCCTTGAATATAGTATGGAGTAGCATTTTGACTAACATTATTGTCAACATAAATTTGAAACTTTAATTTGTTCCAGCCAAAGTTTAATAGATTAATTGGTAACGGCTGTTTCTTTACTTTGACAAATTTATCACTTCTATCACCATCCCAGTCATAAGGCAAAAGTAGAATTTTGTCTGCATCTTTAAATTTCGCAGTAATACTTACTTTTTTACCTACTGACCCCTCAACACTTTCATCAACAGTAGCAGTCACGGTAATATCATCAAACCCGCCATTACTACTATACATGGTAAAGGTTGCCTGCCCATACTTATTAGTCGCATCTTGCTTTTTTGTAATCAGATTAGGCTCCTGATCCAAAGGTACTGGCAATGATGTGTTCCAAGTTACCGACATATTTTCTTGTGGCTGCCCACCTTTTATATTCTGCATTACTGTTGCAGTGAAAGTATATTTATTCACCTGCCCTTCAGGTTGTGGAGTCGGACGATCAACCGTAAGCGATAAGGTATAAGGTGCCTTAAAAGACACTCGCTCTGCGGGGGTTGGCGTTACCTGCCCTTCTACAGCCAGTGACACCTCAACATCCTGAACAACCTCGCTACTGCTCAATGTGGCAATCAATGTACCATCTTTTCCCGTTATCTTATCTTCATGATTGAAATGGAGATTTTTATTGTTCTTATCCTTACCGTCTAAGCTCCAGCGAATATTGGCAATCTGCGTGCCTGCCGGCACCGCATGATCATCCTGATCGACGATGTGGGCGGTATACGTATAGACGTCTTGACCATTGGCAAGCTGTGAGTTTGTCTGTGGATTTACGGTGATGGCTTTGACCGTATATTTTGTTGGATCGGCCTGAAAAGACACTTTCCGCTCTGCTGGCATCTGCGTTGCCTGCTCTTCTACAGCCAGTGACACCCCAACATTCTGAACAACTTCGCTACTACTCAGTGTGGCAGTCAATATACCATCTTTTCCTGTTATCTTATCCTCATGCCTGAGGTGGAGGTTTTTATTGTTCTTATCCTTATCGTCTAAGCTCCAGCGAATATTGGCAATCTGCGTGCCTGCCAGCACCGCATGATCATCCTGATCGACGATGTGGGCGGTATACGTGTAGACGTCTTGACCATTGGCAAGCTGTGAGTTTGTCTGTGGATTTACGGTGATGGCTTTGACCGTATATTTTGTTGGATCGGCCTGAAAAGACACTTTCCGCTCTGCTGGCGCCGGCGCGGCCTGCCCTTCCACGCTCAGCGAAACACCGATATCCGTAATAATATCGGCACTGCGTAACGTGGCGATAAGTGTCCCTCCCTGCCCGGCTTTCTCTACGCCATCTTTGAATACAAAGGTGAGTTTCTTCGAGGGGTTATCTATTTCCCACTTAATTCCGGCGATCGTAGTACCTTCCGGAACTGCATGCCCATCTTGATCGACAATATGGGCGGTATACGTATAGATGTCTTTATCATTGGCCAGCTGAACGTGTGTAGGCGGATCCACAGTGATGGCTTTGACCCTATATTTTGCTGCATCGGCCTGAAAAGACACTTTCCTGTCTGCTGGCGCCGGCGCTGCCTGTTCTTCCACGCTCAGCGAAACACCGATATCCGTAATAATATCGGCACTGCGTAACGTGGCGATAAGTGTCCCTCCCTGCCCAGCCTTCTCTTCGCCATCTTTGAATACAAAGGTGAGTTTCTGTGAGGAGTTATCTATGCCCCACTTAATTCCGGCGATTGTGGTGCCTTCCGGAACCGCATGCCCACCCTGATCGACGATATGGGCGGTATACGTATAGGTGTCTTTATCATTGGCAAGCAGTGAGCCTGCTGGCTCTACGGTGATGTGATTAACATGATATTGGTTAAACACCACAGTCCCTATTTCCTGCCGTGGTGCACCATCCAACTGTATATAAACGACAACTTTTTCGTGTGCTTTTTTACTAGTTAAAGTATTAAGTATCAAATTTCCTTCTTCATCTGCCAGTTTACCCTCATCATTCGTTTTGGCAGGACCATTTTTCCATGTAAATTCTAATCCAGATTCATCGCCTAAAGGCGGATCAGTTATCCAAGTCACCTTATTTATGCTGGCATTTTTAACAAACTCTCCGGAAGGTGCTCCGCGATAAGTAATAATGGGATCACTAAATGTATATCCATTTTTGTCATTACTTGTAATATTCACTTTTTCATCGATTAAAAAAGGCACAACCTTTATCTTGGTCTGAACAGTTTGTTTCCTTCCCTGATTATCAGTGATCAATACATCAAGCTCGTAATCGCTTTTATGCGTTTCCTGATAACTGGGAAGCGTAATAATAATACTCCTGCCTGATTCTGGCGTGAGTTTCCCGTCATTTTCTTTAAATGCTTTATCTGGCACAGACCAGCTAATATCTTTAATATTCGCATAAGATCGGATAGGGGCATTAACAGTTATTTCCTGCTGGCCATATCCGCTAATTGGGTCTAGCTTGTACAGTTCATCTTTTTCTCTTTTTTTATGATCCAAAATAATATAATTATTTCTTTCAACCAAATCATGGCGGCTGCCTATCAATGTCCGCATAGATGCGACATTATTAGGTGATAATTGAGCACTTAATGGAATTCCGAATTTATAATTTAAGTTTGTCAGAAACTGAGTTTCAGTATGGCCTTCACCTTGCCGATAACTTGCACCAATTGTGATTAAAGGAATCGGGGTATACATCAGATCTAATTTAGTTTGGCTAGGGTTTTTCTGCTTTGTCTCACGGTTGAATAAAGTGACATTATCACCAAAATATTGCTCATAGGTTAGCTTCATCCCTAAGTTAGGATAAGCCGATAAAAAAAACTCGCCATTAATGTCATAACCGGTGGCAGGACGTTCATGATAATCCTTAAAATTTCGGGATTCTTGCCAGTTACTTAAGCGATGATAAGTATTAGCAGAAAATTTAATATAATCGGCCCAAATTTCCCCCCCTAACCCTAATCGCCGGTTGTTTCCTGTTACATCATAATCATAGAAAGTGTTTAAACCATACATCCAGTTCTTATCAAAATATCGGCTGCCTAAACCTAAGTTAACCGTATTTCGGCTATCTTTATTACGATAACCCAGCTGGGAAAAAAACAGCCAATTTTCTTTGTTATCATAAATCGGTAGTAAGAGATCGATTGAGTTATTCTTTAGCGTCCACTCACGGTTTAACCCAAAGTTAATTCCCACAGTACCATACTGCGATAACCACTTTTGTACTTCAGAAGATACGGTACTGTTAAATTTATTCAACGTATAGGATGTTGCTTGATCCACCAGTTCTGAGGAGGAAGAAGATAAAATATGGCTTACTGTCCGGGCTGTGTTATCAATAATAGGTGATGTATCAAGCTCTGAAGTATCACTAGTTTGTTTAAAATGGGTATACACATCCTCAGATTTTATATTATTTTCCGCTGAAGCGTTAAATACTGAAGAAGGCATTAATAATATGTAGAAGAAAACAAAGAAACTAATAGTTTTTCTTGCATATGAAGACATGTATGAATACCCCAGAAATTTTCACATTAACGAATAATATTCATTTGTTTTTTCATTTCTTTTATAACATTCACTTATTCCCCATGATCAATACTAGTCAAAAAAATCAAATTATCATTATTAAGCTTCGATAAAGCCCATCTAAGCTGTTATGTGGAGCACAAAGTAATAAATTGCTGTTCGCTATGGCTGATAGCTAAAGAACAATGTGAAAGGTCAGATATTTCACGGATTTTTAATCAATGCTGTTCTAGTGAACTATGTTTTATAAGGAATAGTTACGGGAAGGATTAAAGTAACAATAATTTTATAATAATAATCGTCAAAGCTTCATCCATGATTTTGGTCTGTAGTTACCAAACTATAGATGAAGCTTTTTCTAACTAAAATGGGCCGCTATTACCAAATATCCTATGTATTAACCACAGTTAACGGACAACTTCCAGTTTTTCGCCTGTTACACCGACGGCACGCCAGTAAGGTACGTACATGGATTCAACCTGTGGAACCGGGATTTGATAAACCCCCGGTGCAACAGCACGGGCTAAATATAACAGGGTTACTGGCTGGTAAGGCTCTACAGAAACAGCTGCAACAAAACGATCATCCCGGTATTCCATATGACGAATATTCGCTCTTTGCATTCTGTAAACCATATCCTGTAAATCTGTTGCGCTTTCACTCAGGCTGGCACTACTGTATGCCAGATTTTGGTTTTCAAGCTCCAATCCTGCGGGCAGGAGATCGACAACCAGAGCATCTGAAACAGGCTGGGTCGCACTGATTTCCAGTTTTACAATCAGCAGCTCGCCGCTGTTCAGGCGATCCGGTGTGTAAGTTTTACCCGTCAAATCAAGATAGGTACGCTTAATATTCAGTATGTTTGAATAAGGCTCTGGTTTTTTCAGAGGGTAACCCACCACATTCAGCCGTGAATACAGGGAGTTATCCCCCCGATTACTTATCTCAATGCCATTCAGAATCTGTTTTGCAGACAAGGCGTTATTCAGCGCAGTATTGCGGTTAATCGGTGGTATTTGTCGATTAATGACGGCGTTCCAGGGCTGTTCACTGGCATCAATAAAATAACGTCCGGCCAGATAAAGCGCATTACTTTCCTGTGTTGAAAAGTACTTTCGGGACGAGAGTTCATTGGATAACGCAAGCAGCTTTTCATCCCGCTCTTTCTGCAACATGTTATTTTCAGTCAACAAAGAGACAATCAATGCGTCGTCACGTATGGTGCTGCCATAATCATTCAGCCCATAACCCTGTTTACGGGATTTAGATACACCGGAGTGAATAGCTTCATTGCCACGGTTATCATCTCCCATCATTCTTAATGCTATGCCTAATTGCACCAGAGATAATCCACTATCAGCCTGATCCCGCTGCTCGTAGAGTTGTCTCAAGCTACTTAATGGCGCCTTCTGCTGGCTGGCTAACACCAGACCGGCGTAAGCCCGCACAGAAAACTGTGTTGCACTGTGCGAACCGCTATAGCGATCGTTGATGATGTTTTTATCCTGCAAGTAACGCAGTAGCCGGTTATTGGCATTTTTCAGGGCATCAACCGGAATACTGTAACCTTGCTGATTGGCACGGAACAGGAAATCTGCCGCATATGCGGTGAGCCAGAATTCTTCTTCACCATTACGATCCCAAAGAGAAAAACTGCCATCATGACGTTGCATACTCAGAAGATGCGTAACACCGGCTTCAATGGCTACACGGCGTTTTTCATCACTTTGTGTCTTAATACCCAGTTTTTTCAGTTCAGCTTCATTGGAGTAGAGCGACGGATAAAGCCCGCTGATTGTCTGTTCCAGACAGCCATATGGATAAGCATATAATTCGCGGATATAACGGGCGATTTGGAGTGGTGGCCTACTGGTCAGCAAAAGTTGGCCTTCCAGTGTTTCCGGTGCTAGACCTGTGATCGCATCCGGCGGTAACAGCCATTCTTCATCTTGACGGATAACATCCGCAAACTGTCTGGTGATAGCAGGGAATGCCGGACGAACACCAATTTTCCAACTGTTTTTGTATTGCTGTACCTCGTTGGATACCTTCAGGCCATCAACGGTCAGGAAAATTTCGCCTTGTCCAAATCCATAGTCAGCTTTAACCGGAATTTGAATCGTTACCCTTTTTCCTGTTTCCAGCGTGATGCTGTTATTCGCAGATTCCTGTAATTGTATCAGCCCGGTTGCAGCAAAATTCAGTGCCAGTTTTTGTGGTTGCTCAGTGAGATTAGTGAGATCTAATGCCAGTTGAGATTGATCACCACCAGCCATAAAGCGCGGTAATGACATCTGCGCAACCACTGGCGCGGCTACAGTAACTTTGCGTTCACTGTTTCCGAATTCGTCATCGCTCCATGCCTGCGCCATTAGCCTGAGTTCACCATTAAAGTCAGGGATCGGTAACGTAATCTCCCCTTCTCCATCAGCATTCAGGCTAATAGGCTTAGCCTGTTCCGCCAGAATATTGACTACTGTCAGCGGTTTTTTACCGCCTCTTTCCGGCTCACCCTCACCAACATCACCACCAAAGCGTAAGTTTGCCTTGCGCCCTTCACTTTCAATCAGATGTCCGTAAACATCATACTGGTCAACGCTATAACGCTTGCGCCCGAAAAATGCCTCATAGGGATCCGGTGTTTTAAAGTCAGTAATACTGAGGACACCAGAATCAACAGCAGAAAGCAGTACATAAACCTGTTTTGGCAACTCTTTGCCTTTTTGAGGTGTTACCTTAATTTTGACCGAAAGATCCTGATTCGGGCGTACTTTGTCCGGCGCGCTGAGCGTCAGATCCAGCTTACGCCCTTCATCCATCAGTGGTAAGTGTAAGACGCCGATTGCCCGTTTTGATGTTGCCTGACGGCTTTTATCTCCCGGTCGTACAACAACTGCGGTTAGATACAGATCATGACGCGCCCATAACTGATTAATCGGTACATCAATATCCAGACCTTGTGCTGGCACGTTAATTTCCTGCCACCATAACGGGCCATCACTGGATTCCAGTAATAAATATCCTTTACCTGCCTGTGGCGCAGCTATATGTAGTTTGACTTTATCTCCCGGTTTATACGCAGGTTTATCCAGTGATAATTTGACCTGATCCGGCCGGACAGCTCCTGTTCCCTCGGTATTATCCTGCCATGAATAGCCGGCCCAAAAGTTCAGACTGGTGATAAGTTGATTTTTCTGATTCACAACTTCAATACGATAAGAACCCCATTTAACCGGAAAGCTGATTTTTGCTGTACCATCTTCCACAATTTGAACAGGCTCATCTGCCATCATCAGATCTTTCTGGTCATACCCCGAATCCCAGCCACCACTGTCAGACCAGCGCCAGTAATAATCACGGCGTTCGTATATCAAGCGAGCTCTCAGGTCATTCGTGGCGTATTTTTTACCATTGGCATCCGCATAAACAACTTCAAACTCCGCCAGCGAGTTTTCATTAACGTTATAACGGGATTCATAGCGATCCGCATAATAGTCATAATTCGATTTTTTATTGAATAGCGGGCGTATACCAACCAGTTTTTCAGCAGGCCAGACTGCCTGTTCAGCATGGCGTGTTACCGGGCGTCCTCCTGCTTCAAGCAGACTGGCCTGTACAGCGATTCTTACCGGAGAAGAGACATATCTCCAGTTATCCTCACCGACAGTAATGTTAGTTTTGCCTTCACTATTCAGGACTAAATCAAACTCATCCAGCGTTCTGCTTAACTCTTCTTCTTTTGACGAACCAAATTCATACCCTGATAGCTTCGCCACTGCATCACGGGCCGGACGCATGAATAACTGGCCCTGTAGCCGATTTTCAGCTGCCGGAGCACCGTACAAATAACGACCCGTAATAGAAAAATTAACACTTTCATTTTTCTGTATTGGTTGGCTATCTGTATTTCCTTTAATTTCTAAGGCCATGCGCTCGGGCATAAAGTCTTCAACGCTGAATTTGTAATAACGAGGGGTGTTGTCTCCCAAATCCAAACGCAGTGACCACATCCCGGTTTCAGCAGACTGTGGGATTGAATAACGATATTGGTACAACCCATTTTCAGGCTGCCAGACAAAACTGCGCGCAACCTGATTATCGGCTTTTAATATATCCACTTTTACCGGCTGGGGTTTCAGTAAACGACCATCCGCATCACGCAGTAAGCCATTAACAATCAATGTTTCGCCCGGACGATAAAGATCCCGGGGGCCGAATACAAAAAACTGCCTGCTATACCCTTGCTCACCACCGATATCAAACTCAGACAGATCCAGTGCGGGGGATGACAAATCAATCATACTGACTTGCTCGCCCTGCGTTGCCAGCAACAAGGCCGCTTTGGGGCTTTTTTCCAGCGTGGCGTGGCCATTACTGTCTGTCGTGTTTTTTGCCAGAAGTTGCCCATTGATATCCAGTACACGAACCTCAACACCTTTCAGGCCGGAACCCTGCTCCAGTGATTGGGTAAAAACATCTATCTGATTCAGATAGCTATGCATTGAGACGCCAATATCACTCCGCGTAAACAGAATTGCTGGGTTAGTGTAAGCATATTTTCCGGCCTGCTGCATAACGGCCAGATAGGCACCACTCTTTTGCAACTCTTTAATATCCTGTAATGGCAATAACAGTTTTTCACGGGTATTCGGTGTCGGGTTCAAGTCAAAACGACCGGTATAGACCAAATCTGCATTTTCCAGTAATCGCTCAGAATCCCAGGAAGTTATACCTCTGAGGTATCGCCCGTGAGCGATAAACATGGGTAATGAAGCTTCTTTGATACGGAAAAAATTAACATCGACCCGATCAACATTCAGTGCCAGAACAGGTAAGCCTTCTGCTAGCTTACTGGGTAAAAGCACGCCTTTACTGGCAAAACCGACAGCAGGTTGAATTGAGGCAGTCTGGAATTTTTTTTCATAGACATTGAACAGACTGCGCCCGTTGATACCCTGTAAACCGTCATCAACAGTTAATATTAATTGGCGCTTTGGCGGCAAATGGCGGAGTCTTAGCTCCATTTGGTTATCTGATAACTCCCATGCACCATCTAATTTGCCGGATTTCACATCAACCAAATGAACTCGCTGAGCAAAATTTTGATTAGGGTTCAGAGGAACAGAGAATGTCACGACCATTGCACTGGCCCCATCCAGCTGTACTTCTGAAGCATCTAAAATAGTGACATCTTTACCCGCATATTGCTCTTCCAGTGATTGGCGTGGCAGGGATTGGGCTGCTGGAGATTGTGTTGCTGGGGTGTGAGAACTGCGACTGGCGGTATCGGTTATTTCTGAAGGGGCCGGAATTGCTGATGTTTCCGGTTTTATATTCTTTTCATTATCCTGCGATTGATCGCATCCAGATAAAATACCTAGCGCAAAGAATGCAAACAAAGTAACAACCATTGACGTGATTGTGCGTTTTTTCCTTGTTGCCCATTGCCTCAGTTGATGTTGACACATAACCATAATCCTTATTATTCATCGGCTGGCACTCATTCATTACACTATACACAATGGATTTCAAGATGCGTCGCGGCGGCAAGGGAACTCATCCCCGGGAGCATAGATAACTATGTGACTGGGGTGAGTGAGCGTAGCCAACAAAGAGGCAACTTGAAAGACGAAGTGTATATCCCTGTATTAAGTAATATTTATTGATTGAGTACAGGAATAGTCTCCCTCAGCCAACTGCCCAGTTTCCGCTGGTAGAAAGGCTGAGTATGTTGAATCAGGTAGTGGCTTATCCCGCCATCTTTTTCATCAAGCAGGCAAAAATCCACTGATTCATCTTCATTCAGGTGCTCACAAGCTACCTCTCCAGCAGTCTGGATCAGTATATTAATGTCACTGTCTGCCTGTATCCCACTCAGCTCCAGACCAATTAACAGATTAGGGTTTTCGTCCTGCTCTTTATCGTGTGCCATCACCAGAAAAGCACGGCGTACGGGTTTATGCTGCTTAAATAAATTAATCAGGGCTTCAATAAGCTGGACTGGTTGTTCTTCTAGTTGGCTGAGAGTAATACGACTTCCACTCGGAACCTCAATTTCAGTGGCAACGGCTTCGTTTGACAAGCTCATGAAAATCTCCGAACAGTATATATGTTGATACAGATGTTAAAAGCAGAGTTATACACTTCATCTTTCAAGTTGCCTCTTTGTTGGCTACGCTCACTCACCCCAGTCACATAGTTATCTATGCTCCCGGGGATGAGTTCCCTTGCCGCCGCGACGCATCTTGAAATCTATTGTGTATATACCTAATTAAAAGCGCTAAATCATAGCCTCCCCATATGAGGAGGCCAGAAAACAGGAAATCAGAAGTATTCAGATATCACAACAGCTTATACATAAATATTCTGGCGTTTCCTGCCGGTTTACAGGCAACTTCACCGAAAACCGTGTATCCGTGTTTGAGGTAAAACTCAGGTGCCTGAATGGACATCGTGTACAACGTCACAGCATGACAACCACGCTGGCGGGCTTTTTCCTCAGCTTTTCTGAGTAACACACTGCCCAGTCTCTGACTTCTGAGTTCATCAGGGAGGTAAAGATAGTTGATGAAAAGCATGCCAAGTGACGTTCGTCCGACTAAACCGCCAATCACTTCACCATCGCTATCCCGGATATAAATATCCAGAGGCTGGTTACCCTGCTCGCCCGTCTGCCTGATATTCCATTGATCGAGTAATTCACTGACCCGTTCACGCGCATGTGGATCATCTTCGTCAGAATCCGTGATGTCAAAGTCGGGTAGCACAATGTCCTGATTCATTACATTTTCCTTCCCAT
Organism: Xenorhabdus sp. PB61.4; assembly: GCF_963894935.1. Taxonomy (NCBI): domain Bacteria; kingdom Pseudomonadati; phylum Pseudomonadota; class Gammaproteobacteria; order Enterobacterales; family Morganellaceae; genus Xenorhabdus; species Xenorhabdus sp. PB61.4. The sequence goes on along the minus strand of NZ_CAWQJR010000035.1, from coordinate 50,964 downwards.
GTACTTATTTTGCTTTTGTCAGCAGTAAGTTGGCGATGGTACGAACACCACAACCTGTTGCACCTGCCGACCATTGTTCAACCGCAGATGAGCGATAAGTTGCTGAACAATCGATATGTACCCAGCCTTTTTTGTAATTTTCAACAAAATGAGACAGGAAAGCAGCGGCAGTACTTGCGCCAGCTGTGTGAGAAGGTGCAGCAATGTTATTCAAATCAGCAAAGTTGGATGGCAGCTGATTGCGGTGGAATTCAGCCAATGGCAGACGCCAGAATTGTTCATGCTCTGTATCCGCTGCAACCAATAAATCCGCCGCTAGTTGATCATCAAAACTGAAAACAGAGTGGTAATCGTTACCCACTGCCATTTTTGCAGCCCCAGTCAATGTCGCTGCATCAATAATCAAAGAAGCATTTTCTGCACTGGCATCAATCAAACCGTCAGCCAGTACCAGACGGCCTTCTGCATCAGTATTCATGACTTCAACGGTTTTACCGTTACGGTAACGAATAATATCACCCAGTTTGAATGCATTTCCGCTGACCATATTATCAGCAATGCACAGGAACAGTTTTACACGCTGTTTCAGGCCACGGCTGATTGCCAGTGCCAGCGCACCTGACAGAGTTGCTGAACCACCCATATCAGATTTCATGGCGCTCATCGAATTAGATGGTTTCAGGCTATATCCGCCTGAATCGAAAGTAATACCTTTTCCGACTAAGCAGGCAAATACGGGTTCATTTTTGTTTGTTGTTGGATTGAAATCCAGCTCCAGAAAAACAGGAACACGGGAAGAACCACGACCGACAGTGTGGACACCAACATAGCCCTGCTCATACAACGCATCACCTTTTATGATGCGATAACTGATAGCGTCTGGCGCTACATTGTTAATTAAATCGATAACACGCTGAGCAAGCTGCTCTGGCCCTAATTCTTCGGCAGGCAGGTTGACGGTATCACGCACCCAGTCAATGAATTTAATTCGATGTTCCAGTTCCTGCTTTTCTTCGGCATTCAGTTGCGGCCATTCAATAGTGCGCAGCCCTTTTGGTGCCCGGAAACCGAGCCAGAATGCCCAGCTTTTTTCCAGATCCCAGCCTTCACCGGCCAAAGCAACATTATAGATACCTTGCCCATTAATTTTACGTCCGGCACGCTGAATCAACGCCAGTTTACTGTTTATGTCAGAGTTCTCGCCTGACATATGGATCATCATTCCCTGATCATTTGAGCTAATTAGCGCTTTTTCACCCCAGCATGCTTTAGCTGGCTCATAAGACAGAGTTATCGGCATGATTTGCGCAGGTATAGCGTTTTTAGTCATTATCTTTCTCTCTTCTTATTTTTACTGTATTAGGATCATTATTAGAGTAATAAATGTAAAAAAACTGGCGGATGCCAGTTTTTCATTAAATACAGACTATGCCAAGTCATTGGACAAAAATTGGTGAGTTAGTACTGTTTTTCGCATTATTTGTTTGCGTAACATGACTTCTAAGATTGAGCGCTGTTATTCAAACTCATCCAACCAAACCAATAAAATGGCTTCTAATACTTTTTCGTTGGATTTTTCCGGATTATCATCAAAACCATCCAGTTCGCAAATCCATTGATGCATGTCGGTGAAACGCACTGTCTTAGGATCTAAATCCGGGAACTTATCATAAAGTGCTTCGCCAATTTCACGGCTGTCAGACCATTTCATTTTTTGTTCTCCTTATACACTTCGTCTTTCAAGTTGCCTCTTTGTTGGCTGCGCTCGCTCACCCCAGTCACATAGTTATCTATGCTCCTGGGGATTTACTCCCTTGCCGCCGCGATGCATCTTGAAATCCATTGTGTATAACTTTATTTTAAACTCAGTGCTCACGCGCGTGGTTGATCGTGTATTTAGGAATTTCAACAACCAAATCCTCATCAGCAACTTTAGCCTGACAGCTCAGGCGACTTTCCGGCTCCAGTCCCCACGCTTTATCCAGCATGTCATCTTCCAGTTCCTCACTTTCTTCCAATGAGTCAAACCCTTCTCTGACGATACAGTGACAAGTAGTACATGCGCAGGATTTTTCACAGGCATGCTCAATTTCAATACCGTTTCGCAGTGCAACATCCAGAATTGATTCGCCTTCTTTAGCGTCCAATACTGCACCTTCAGGGCAAAGTTCGTTATGAGGTAAAAATACAATTTTAGGCATAATTAAATTTCATCCACAGAATGGCCCGCCAAAGCCCGACGGATTGATGTGTCCATGCGACGCGCAGCAAATTCCTGCGTTTGCTTGTCCAATTGTTTAATTGCACTTTCAATCGCTTCAGGAGACGTTCCCTGAGCACTTTCAATTAATACTTGTACGGCAGCATCAATTGCAGCATGTTCTTCCTGACTGAGTAAATCAGCGTCTTTTTCCAGCGCACCGGTTAAGCTTTCCAGCACGCGGGCTGCTTCTACTTTTTGCTCAGCCAATTTACGCGCCTGAATATCTTCCTGCGCATTACTCATTGAATCTTTGATCATTCGGGCGATTTCTTCATCAGACAGTCCGTAAGAAGGTTTCACCTGAATAGAAGCTTCAACACCCGTCGATTTCTCCAGTGCACTGACACTCAGTAAGCCATCAGCATCAACCTGGAAAGTCACGCGGATATGCGCACCACCTGCCGGCAACGGAGGAATTCCCCGCAGCGTGAAACGAGCCAGAGAACGACAATCTGCCACCAGTTCGCGTTCACCCTGAACAACGTGGATGCTCATTGCACCCTGCCCGTCTTTGAAGGTCGTAAATTCCTGAGCTCTTGCGACAGGAATAGTGGTATTGCGCGGAATAACCTTTTCAACCAGCCCGCCCATCGTTTCAAGACCCAGTGACAGCGGAATAACATCCAGCAACAACATTTCACTGTCTGGCTTGTTACCTGCCAGAATATCCGCCTGTATTGCCGCACCAACCGCAACAACTTTGTCCGGATCGATAGAGGTCAGCGGTTCACGATCAAAAAATTCGCCTACCATGCTGCGCACCAGCGGAACTCTTGTTGAGCCTCCCACCATCACGACCTGCAAGACTTCGTCAGCAGTTACTTCAGCATCTTTCAGGGCCCGGCGACAAGACAATAAAGTACGTTTAACCAGTGTCGTAATTAATTCATTGAATTCGATGCGGGTAATATTGCCCTGCCAGTCAGCAAAATTAATTGAGACTGAATCTGCATCACTCAACGCAATTTTAGTTTGTGTCGCAACATCCAGTAACTGACGCTGTAACCCGTGGTCAGTATCGGTAATCCCGGCCTGCTCACGGATCCAGTCTGCCAGCAGATGGTCAAAGTCATCACCACCCAGTGCAGTATCACCGCCCGTTGCCAATACTTCAAAAACACCACGGCTCAAGCGAAGGATAGAAACATCAAATGTTCCGCCGCCCAGATCATAAACAGCAATCACACCTTCCTGACCCGAATCAAGCCCGTAGGCAATTGCAGCCGCAGTGGGTTCATTCAGGAGGCGAAGGACATGCAAATCCGCTAAACGAGCCGCATCTTTCGTGCCCTGACGCTGAGCGTCATCAAAATAAGCGGGAACGGTGATAACAACACCATCAAGTTTACCATCCAGTGTTTCTTCTGCCCGTTGAGCCAACGATTTCAATATGTCAGAAGAAACCTGAATAGGATCAACCAAACCTGCCGCTGTATTAATTAACGGCAACCCATTTTCACTGGCCTGAAATTGATAAGGAAGATTCGGGTAACGCTGCTGAATATCAGCCAGAGAGCGCCCCATCATACGTTTGACAGAGCTTATCGTATTAACAGGATCAAAAGCCGCCTGTTGACGGGCCTGCCAGCCGATCTGAATTTCATCTTTGCAGTATTGTACAACTGAAGGAAGCAAGTGACGGTTTTCACTATCTGCTAAGGTCTCAGCCTGACCACTACGGACTGTCGCAACCAGGGAGTGTGTTGTACCAAGATCAATCCCCGCAGCCAGACGACGCTGGTGTGGTGCGGCAGATAAACCAGGTTCACTGATTTGTAATAAAGCCATGTGTGCCCCTATAAAAACCAATTATACCCGTCTTTCAAGCTGCCTCTTTGTTATTGGCCTCGATATAACTTGAAATTTCTCGGGTATACTAAATCAGCCCCGCATTGTTCACTAAAACGCGATTCAGCTAAAAATCATCCAACAGCCGTTCTTCCAGCTGTTCGACCTGCTGTTGCAATTTATCCAGAAAGCGTAACTTACGGACAGTATCGGCTGCAATTGACCACTGTTCTGCATCCAGCTGCTGTTCCATCTGCTCACTACGAGTTTTAATCATTTTATTCAGGCGAGATGAAAAACCAGCCAATGCGGCATCCGGCTCGGCACTATGCTCAATAGTATCAAGCTCTTCACGCAACTCTAACTGTTGCATCAGGAAAGCCGTATCCTGCATCGTGTGCTGTTCACTGGATAAGTTAAACCCTTGCTGAGATAGCATATATTCTGCACGTTTCAGGGGGTGTTTCAGAGTCTGGTAACCATCATTAATGGTTGCAGCCTGTTGAAGTGCCAGCGTTTTTTCACGCTCTGGCTGGTTGGCAAAACGATCAGGATGAAACTGACGCTGTAACTCCTGATAGCGGGTCGCCAATTGTTGGCGATCGATTGCATAACGCGCAGGCAACCCGAATAAAGTAAAGTAGTCCATAAGTTACTCTTGGTTTCGCAAAATACGGGGGTTAAACGTTAAAACTTTCCCCACAGCCGCATTCGCCGGAAACATTGGGGTTGTTGAATTTAAAGCCTTCATTCAGGCCTTCTTTGACAAAATCCAACTCAGTTCCATCAAGGTAAACAATGCTTTTACCGTCAACGATAACTTTCACACCCTTATCTTCAAAAATCTGATCTTCATCATTAACTGTATCAGCAAATTCAAGTACATATGCCATACCAGAACAGCCGGAAGTTCTCACTCCCAGACGCAGACCAACACCTTTTCCACGATTATCAAGGAAAGCCAAAACACGCTGGGCTGCACTTTCTGTCAGGGAAATTGACATACAACACCTCACTTTTAAAACTATTAATTTTGAATACTATTATCTTTGAAGCTATCACCTTCAAAGCTGCCATCTTCAAAATCAGTAAAGGTGGATATCAAAACAATATCCACCAGAATTATATTTACCCGTCGTATTTCAAGTTGTCTCTTTGTTGGCTACGCTCATTCACCCCAGTCACATAGTTATCTATGCTCCTAGGGATTCATTCTCTTGCCGCCTCGATACAACTCGAAATCCATAGGGTATATTTAGAAGAATTATTTGGCCTGACGCTTGCTCTTATAATCTGCAATCGCAGCTTTAATTGCATCTTCTGCCAGAATAGAACAGTGAATTTTCACTGGTGGCAGCTCCAGTTCATCGGCAATCTCAGTGTTTTTGATTGCTTCTGCCTGATCCAGTGATTTTCCTTTCATCCACTCTGTTACCAGAGAACTGGATGCAATCGCGGAGCCGCAGCCATAAGTTTTAAAACGTGCGTCTTCGATAATACCGTCATCGCTGACTTTAATTTGCAGTCTCATGACGTCACCACAAGCCGGCGCACCTACCATTCCACTACCCACTGAAGGATCTTCACTATCAAATGACCCTACATTGCGTGGATTCTCGTAGTGATCAATTACTTTTTCGCTGTAAGCCATGTCGTTACTCCTGAAACTGTCTGATTAATGATGAGACCATTCGATGGTGCTGAGATCCACTCCCTGCTTGAACATTTCCCACAATGGAGAAAGATCACGCAGATGACCAATCGCGTTATGAATCAACTTGATTGCATAGTCTATTTCTTCTTCTGTGGTAAAACGCCCCAAAGAGAAACGAATAGAACTGTGTGCCAGCTCATCATTCATGCCCAGTGCGCGCAGAACATAGGAAGGCTCCAGGCTCGCAGAAGTACATGCTGAACCGGAAGAAACCGCTAAGTCTTTCAGTGACATCATCAATGATTCACCTTCAACATAATTGAAGCTGACATTCAGAATGTGTGGTGCACCCAGTTCCAAATCACCGTTCAGGTAAACTTCTTCAATATCTTTGATACCGTTCCATAAACGCAGACGTAAACCACGCAGACGTTCTGACTCGGCTTGCAGTTCTTCTTTTGCAATGCGGTAGGCTTCGCCCATGCCGACGATCTGGTGAACAGGCAGTGTACCGGAACGCATACCACGTTCATGACCACCGCCGTGCTGCTGTGCTTCAATACGGATACGAGGTTTGCGACGAACATACAGACCGCCGATACCCATCGGGCCATAAATTTTATGCGCCGAGAAAGACATCAGATCAACCTTCAGTTTGCTAAGGTCAATAGGCAGTTTTCCGACACTCTGAGTCGCATCAACGTGGAAAATGATGCCACGACTGCGGCACATATCACCGATAGTCACGATGTCCTGAACAATACCAATTTCGTTGTTGACGTGCATGATAGAAACCAGAATCGTATCGTCACGCATTGTGGCTTCCAGCTCTTTCAGGTCAATCATGCCGTTGCTCATTGGTGAAAGGTAAGTCACTTCAAAACCTTCACGCTCCAACTGACGACAAGTATCCAAAACAGCTTTATGTTCAGTTTTACTGGTAATAATGTGCTTGCCTTTTTTCTGATAGAATTTCGCTGCACCTTTAATACCGAGGTTATCTGACTCTGTTGCACCTGAAGTAAAGACGATTTCACGCGGGTCGGCACCGATAAGATCAGCAATCTGGTTACGCGCAATATCAACCGCTTCTTCAGCCTGCCAGCCAAAACGGTGTGACCGGGAAGCAGGGTTACCGAAAACCCCGTCCATAGTCAGATAATTCATCATCTTTTCAGCAACACGAGGGTCAACCGGCGTTGTTGCTGAATAGTCCAAATAAATGGGTAATTTCATTGCTCACATGCTCCGTAAGACACTTTTAATACATTTGTTTGCCGCTTATTTACTACTAATTTAAGCACGCAGGTTAACGTTAATCATTTCTTGAACCCGGCCATTAGCTGTACGGCGCTTATCGCTGTCTTGACGATCAGCAACGTCTAAAACTTCTTGGTTGTTCACTAATTCTTCTAAACTGATGCTGTTCAGGAAGCTCGTAATGCGCTCGCTAAGATCACGCCATAATGTATGGGTCAGACAGCGATCACCGCCCTGACAGCCTTCCCTGCCCTGACAGCGAGTTGCATCTACGGATTCATCAACAGCAGAAATTACTTCGGCAACGAAAATCTTACCGGCATCTCTGCCCAGCAGATAACCGCCACCAGGACCACGGACGCTAGAAACCAGACCATTCTTACGTAGGCGAGAAAACAACTGCTCAAGATAGGAAAGGGAAATTCCCTGACGTTCAGATATGTCAGCTAGTGGCACCGGCCCTTCTTGTGAATGCAATGCCACATCTAACATGGCAGTTACCGCATAACGTCCTTTTGATGTCAGTCTCATAACAAAAACTCCATGGTGAAATATGGGTCAAATTGTGGCATTCCTGAGCGTTTTAGTCAACTATTTAACCTAGTAATTTACTCAACTATTATTTAGTTGTCTTTCATCCTGTTACCGCTCACAAGCCGCATTTCTGATCCTATTCCCGACCAGATTCAGACGATTTATTAGCCCATTTTTCCATAGAAGTCAGAATACCACGCAGGATATTCAATTCCTGAGTTTCCGGACGGGCACGGGTATAAAGACGCCTTAATCTGTTCATTATCTGCCCAGGGTGCGCTTTGCGAATAAAGCCGGAATGACTTAATACCTGCTCAAGGTGCTGGTAAAAACGCTCCATATCTTCAACAGGCGGGTATTCCGCTTCATGCTCTGTCGCATCCGCTTTTTCCTGTTTTTCCTGAGCAGTAAGAGCAAGGTGTGCCATTCGGATTTCATAACTGACCAACTGAACAGCCATAGCCAGATTCAGCGAACCATATTCAGGATTAGTCGGAATATAAAGATGGTAGTGACACTTCTGGAGTTCTTCGTTAGTCAGCCCCACACGTTCACGACCGAACACGATAGCTACCGGTGAGTTCTGAACAGCTCTGACACAGCGTTCACCACACTCCCTCGGTTCAACCATTGGCCAGGAAAGTGTACGGGAACGGGCACTGGTCCCGATAACCAATTCACACCCGGACAGTGCTTCATCCAGCGAATCCACAATCGTTGCATTACCAATGACATCACTGGCGCCTGCGGAAAGTGCGATTGCATGAGAATCAGGCAAAACAAGCGGATTGACCAGATACAAATTGGTTAACCCCATGGTTTTCATAGCTCTGGCAGTTGAACCCATGTTGCCCGTGTGGGAAGTTTCTACCAGGATAATGCGGATGTTCTCTAACATGACGGCTTTTAATTTCAGTATAAGAGCCGAATATCTTAACACAGCATTAGTCATTTTGACGAACTACTGCTATACTGCGCGCCGATTTGTTTCCCGTTCTTTAAAATTCTGGTGGAAGATACCCCATGCATCCGATGCTAAATATCGCTATACGCGCTGCTCGTAAGGCCGGCAACCACATTGCCAAAAGCTATGAAACTCCTGATGCTGTTGAAGCAAGCCAAAAAGGCAGTAATGATTTTGTCACTAATGTTGATCGTGAAGCAGAAAGCATGATCATTGACATTATCCGCAAGTCTTACCCTAAGCACACTATTATCACTGAAGAAACCGGTGAACACTTAGGTGAAGATAGCGATATCCAATGGGTAATCGATCCACTGGATGGCACGACCAACTTTATCAAACGTCTCCCTCACTTCGCTGTTTCTATTGCTGTGCGCATCAAAGGCCGCACCGAAGTTGCTGTGGTTTACGATCCAATGCGTAATGAATTGTTCACTGCTACCCGCGGTCAGGGTGCACAGCTGAATGGCTATCGTCTGCGTGGTGCTAACGCCCGTGATCTGGATGGCACTATCATTGCTACCGGTTTCCCATTCAAAGCTAAACAACACGCTATCCCTTACATGAACGTACTGGGTAAATTATTTGAACGCTGTGCAGATTTTCGTCGCACCGGTTCCGCAGCACTGGATATGGCTTATGTTGCAGCCGGCCGTGTTGATGGTTATTTCGAAATCGGCCTGAAACCATGGGATTTCATGGGTGGTGAACTGCTGGTACGTGAATCCGGCTGTATCGTGACTGACTTCGTTGGTGGTCACAACTACATCAGTTCCGGTAATATCGTTGCAGGCAGCCCACGTATTGTTAAAGATATGCTGTCTGAAATGCGTGAAGAATTGACTGAAGCACTGAAACGTTAATTTAAAAATAATTATCTGAGCAATGTTATTTACAGGGCACCAAAACGATAGGTGCCCTTTTTACTGAGTTCTTATTAATTTATTGTTTCTTATTTATAATTTAATTTCACACCGAATGAATTTGACCTTCAGCTTTAGGCCGTAAGAAAATCGCAGGTAATGCGACCAGCGCCATTACCCAGTAAATTCCGCCTCCCATATGTTCATACAGGAAACCGCCTACTGCACTCATGACAGCGATACCGCCACCCATTGCTAACGCAGAGTAGACTGACTGTAGGCGAATAACTTCATTTTCTTTTCTGGCACCGATAAAACGCATAGCCGCTAAATGGCAAACAGTGAAAGTCCCACAATGCAGGATTTGAATAATAATCAGCACAGGTAGTTCCGTGAATGCTCCCATTAATCCCCAGCGGATCACCCCACAAATAGCGGAAAGTAGCAGAAGGCTGCGAGCACTCCAGCGACGGAATAACTGTTTGCTGAAGGTGAAAATCACAACTTCTGCTACTACACCCAGTGACCAGAGATAGCCGATAGTGGATGAAGAATAACCGGCTTTTTCCCAATAAATGGAACCAAAGCTGTAATAACCAGCATGAGCTGCCTGTAATAGCGTGACACATAATAAAAACTGCCACACTGATTTTTCGGATAATAACTTTCTGAATGATACTGTATTGGCATTTTCTACCTTGATTTTACCCGCCGGCATAATAGACGGTTTCAGCATCATCCCTGACAGCATAATGGCAACACTGATAATCAGAGAAGCAAGGATAATCTGGTGATGACCGAATAAATTGCCACCAATCCAGTCATTGAGTTTATCAAAGGAAATACTGACACTTGATCCAAACTCAATACCGGAGGAAGAGAGTAATATCCCGGTTAAAGAAGAACTGATAATAAAGGCAATCGACCCCCACACACGCACTTTGCCATAATCAAAAGTAAACTGCTTTTGCCATGTACCCGCTAAAGCATCTGATAAAGGTACTAACGGCGAAAAAAACAGGTTAAAACCTATCATTACAAGGCAAATCCATGCCCAGTGGCTGCCAAAAGAAAAACTGACCGCAAAGATCAAAGCCAGGAAAGATAATAATCTTAACGCTGTAATTAATTTGGCAGGATCTTTAACGGTAGGAGAAATAATGAGACTGCCAACAAAGCGGGAAACCAAACCAATGCCTAATATTATGCCGATCATGGAAGGAGTAATGCCTTCTCCCTGCAACCAGACTGACCAGAATGGTAAAAAGATCCCAAAAGAAAAGAAATAGGTGAAGTAGCCTAATCCCAGCCAAAATGTTGATGGAACAACCATCCTTTGCCCCCGTGTTTAATGCAAAAGTTTAATGCAAAAAAACCCGCTCAAAACTAATGAGACGGGCTTATTAACTATTTATTCAGTATTTATACTCAATAATTATTCTAAGTTATGCGTAGACCGGATATTTTGCGCAGATTGCCAATACTTTCTGTTTAACGCTTTCAATCACCGTTTCATCATTGATGTTATCCAGCACATCACATATCCAGCCAGCCAGTTCACTGGTTTCTGCTTCTTTGAAACCACGACGGGTAATTGCCGGGGTGCCAATACGAATACCAGAAGTGACAAATGGGCTGCGAGGATCATTAGGTACGCTGTTTTTATTAACGGTAATGTTGGCACGACCTAATGCTGCATCAGCTTCTTTACCCGTAATATCTTTATCCACCAGATCCAGCAGGAACAAATGGTTTTCAGTACTGCCGGAAACAATTTTGTAACCACGCTGCAAGAACACATCTACCATGACTTTCGCATTCTTAGCAACTTGTTGCTGATACGTTTTGAATTCTGGTTCCATGGCTTCTTTCAGCGCAACCGCTTTACCTGCAATAACATGCATCAACGGGCCACCCTGACCACCAGGGAAAACAGCAGAGTTCAGTTTTTTATACAGCTCTTCATCCCCACCTTTTGCCAGAATCAGACCACCGCGTGGGCCTGCCAGTGTTTTGTGGGTTGTCGTTGTCACAACGTGAGCATGAGGAACCGGGTTTGGATAAACACCCGCGGCAATCAGGCCAGCAACGTGAGCCATATCAACAAAAAGGTATGCACCGATTTCATCAGCAATTTCACGCATTTTTGCCCAGTCAACCACACCAGAGTAGGCAGAGAAGCCACCGATGATCATTTTAGGCTGATGTTTCAGTGCCTGATTACGGATATCGTCGTAATCAATTTTCCCATTTTCATCAATGCCATAGGGAACAACATTATAAAGTTTCCCAGAGAAGTTGACCGGAGAACCGTGAGTCAGGTGCCCACCGTGTGCCAGATTCATCCCTAAAACAGTGTCACCGGGTTGCAACAGCGTCATATATACCGCCATATTCGCCTGAGAACCTGAATGCGGCTGGACATTAGCATAATCTGCGCCAAACAGCTCTTTTGCTCTGTCAATTGCCAGTTGTTCAACTATATCAACGTACTCACAGCCACCATAGTAGCGTTTACCCGGATAACCTTCCGCATACTTGTTAGTCAGCTGAGAGCCTTGAGCCTGCATAACTCTTGGACTGGTGTAGTTTTCAGAAGCAATCAGTTCAATGTGTTCTTCCTGACGACGAACCTCCTGCTCCATCGCCTGCCACAGTTCGGGATCATAATTTGCAATATTCATTTCACGCTTTAGCATTTGGTTCTCCTGACTCAGCTACATCTTTAAAAAATACCCCTGAGGGCCAGAATGTGACACAGTGTAAACTCTTTTTATCAAATGAGATAGTCTTGACAGGACATTTTACGCAAACGATTGCTTCAAGACCTACCGCCCTGTAGCCCATCATGTTTTTTATCCGTCCCGGATTTATCATTGATCTTTGTGATTCCTGTCAAATATTGCTGTTTCACAAATCCTGCGATTTTGATTTAAGTCAAAATAATTTCTGCTTTTTACTTTAAGCTCTTTTCCAGAATAATAAGTTGCATTTAAAATACAACTTATTAATTGAGCATGATTTAAAAATTCAGGAGATCATGATGTTAGACAGTCAAACTATCGCAACTATAAAATCCACTATTCCGCTGATTGTTTCTACCGGGCCAAAATTAACGGCTCATTTTTATGAACGCATGTTCAGTCATAACCCTGAATTACAGAATATCTTTAACATGAGCCACCAGAGTAACGGTGATCAGCGTCAGGCTCTTTTCAATGCCCTGTGTGCTTATGCAGCTAATATCGATAACTTATCTGCTCTGTTACCGGCGGTAGAAAAGATCGCTCACAAACATGCAAGCCTGAATATTCAGCCGGAACATTACCAGATTGTGGGGACTCATCTGTTGGCAACAATTGATGAGATGTTTCATCCGACAGAAGAAGTGCTGGATGCATGGGGAAAAGCCTACGATGTATTAGCCGGTGTTTTTATCAATCGTGAAGAAGAAATTTATCAGAGTGGTGAACTTTCGACAGGAGGATGGCGTGGTCTGCGTCAGTTCCATGTCAGCCGGAAACAGCCGCAAAGCGATATTATTACCAGTTTTGAATTTGTGCCTGTCGATGGTGGTAAAGTCTCAGATTATAAACCGGGGCAATACTTGAGTATTTATCTGGAAGATCCTGCTTTTGAGCATCGTGAAATTCGTCAGTATTCATTAACTGCCGCACCGAATGGAACTCACTATCAAATCGCCATTAAGCGGGAATCTCATGGCAAGGTATCCGGCTATATGCACGATAAAGTACAGGAAGGAGATACCGTATTACTGTCCGCACCGCGAGGCGATTTCTTCCTTGATATCCAGCCTGATACCCCTGTTACGCTTATCTCTGCCGGTGTCGGCCTGACTCCGATGATGAGTATGCTGCAATATCTGCATAAACAACAGCATACTGGTAGCGTTAATTGGTTTCACGCAGCAGAACATGGTGGTTTTCATGCCTTCTCAGACAAAGTAAAAGCGATTGCCGAATCCATGCCTAATATGAATTATCAGGTCTGGTATCGCGAACCCAGAAATGAAGATAATTACGGCACAGATTACCAACAGACAGGGCTGATGGAGCTGACTTCGGTAAGAGATGAAATAAATGTAGAAGGGATGCAGTTTTATCTCTGTGGACCGGTCGCTTTCATGCAATATATCGCCGCTCAGCTTCTGAAAATGGGCATCCATGAACAACATATCCATTACGAATGTTTTGGCCCGCATAAAGTCATTTAACTCGGCACGTCATCTAGAACCCCGCCATCATGGCGGGGAATGAGACTATTAGAGATTAAATTGCTTCTTCGTCCTGTTCACCAGTACGAATACGTACAACACGAGCAACATCGAACACAAAAATCTTGCCATCACCAATCTTACCGGTTTGGGCAGTCTGCATAATAGTATCGACACAGGTATCAACAATATCATCCGGTACGATAATCTCTATTTTGACTTTGGGCAGAAAATCCACCATATATTCTGCACCACGATACAGTTCGGTATGTCCTTTCTGGCGGCCAAATCCCTTCACCTCTGTCACCGTCATACCTGTGATACCGACTTCAGCCAGAGCTTCACGCACATCATCGAGCTTGAAAGGTTTGATAATTGCATCAATCTTTTTCATGAAGTATTCCTGTTATTACCAGTTCTTACGCCCGAAACCAGACGTAATCGGATAGCGCCTGTCTTTACCAAAATCACGCTGTGTAATACGCGGGCCAATCGGAGCCTGACGACGTTTATACTCATTGATGTCCACCAACCGGATCACCTTACGGACAATCGCTTCGTCAAAACCTTCTGCTACTAAATCAGCCACAGATTTATCTTTTTCTACATATCCCTCGAGGATAGCATCCAGCATGTCATACGGTGGCAGGCTGTCCTGATCGAGCTGATCGGGAGCCAGTTCCGCAGATGGCGGACGATCGATAACACGCTGAGGAATAGCAGGAGATAATGTATTACGATATGTGGATAATGCAAATACCATTGTTTTTGGCACATCTTTCAAAGCATTGAAGCCACCAGCCATATCGCCATATAAAGTGGAATAGCCTACTGCTGATTCACTTTTGTTACTGGTCGTCAGTACCAGACGACGGCGCTTGTTTGACATTGCCATCAGAATGACAGCCCGGCAGCGAGCCTGTAAGTTTTCTTCTGTCGTGTCTTTTTCTGTACCGGCAAACATCGGCTCCAACTGAGCCATAAATGCGTCAAACATCGGTTCGATAGAGACAATATCAAATTCAACACCGAGCAATTCAGCCTGTTCTCTGGCATCATGAATACTCATTTCAGAGGTATAGCGGAATGGCATCATCACCGCCTGTACATGCTCTTTACCCAAAGCATCCACCGCAATCGCCAGTGTCAGGCCGGAATCAATTCCTCCGGATAACCCAAGCAACGCGCCTTTAAAACCATTTTTCTGCACATAATCCCGCACAGAAAGAACTAAGGCTTTATAAATTTGCCCCAGTGGCGGCAATGGAGGGATCGGGTTTGCCATCGGCTCAATTGTCATATCGCTCAAACGACACTGCTCGACCTGCTCTTCAAAAGCTGCCATGCGGTGTGTGATTTCACCATTCATATCAAAGACTTTTGAACAACCATCAAAAATCAGCTGATCCTGTCCGCCAACCTGATTCAGATAGATGATTGGCAAATGGATACGCTGGCAGTGTGATTTGATAAGCGCACTGCGGATATTTGGTTTTTCGTGATTATAAGGAGAAGCATTCATTGATAGGATAATATCGGCTCCAGCCTGTTTCAAAGCATCAACCGGAGCATCAAACCATAAGTCTTCACAAATCAACAAACCCAAGTTATAACCTTTAAAGGGTATAACACAATTTCGCTCGCCCGCATCGAAATAGCGTTCTTCATCAAAAACACCATAATTAGGCAGTTGTTGCTTGAAGTAACGCGCAACGGTTTCACCTTTCCAGAACAGCGAAAGTGCGTTGTATATTTTTCCGTCCTGTTGCCACGGATGACCAACTAAAATACCAACCTGAGAGCTTGCCTCTTGTAAGCGTACTAACTGTTCGCGGCAACGCTGATGGAAATCAGAACGGAACAGGAGATCCTCTGGGAAATAACCCGACAGTGATAACTCAGAGAACATGACGAGATCAGCGCCTTTTTCCTGCTGTTCCTGTACTGTATGCAACATACGCTCGCTGTTGCCTTCGATATCCCCTACCAGCCAGTTTAATTGGGCAAGGGCAATATTAAGAGTACGACTCATAGAATGCGGCTCTCCTGGGCCATTATTCACTTCTCTGTCTGGTTCAGACAGTTCAATACGGCTTTAAAAACGTTTCGATTATTTATGGGATTTAAATTACAGGAAGGTTATTCCTTAAAATCATTGGCATCCAGTTCATGGCGAGCCAATAATTTATAAAATTCTGTTCGGTTACGCCCTGCTACACGGGCGGCGTGAGTGACATTACCTTTAGTCATTTGTAGTAATTTACGTAAGTAATTCAGTTCAAACTGGCTACGCGCCTCGACAAATGTCGGTAATGCCGTGTTTTCACCTTCCAAGGCCTGCATGACTAAGGCATCACTGATCACCGGGGCGGTTGTCAGCGCCACGCATTGTTCAATAACATTGACCAACTGGCGAACATTCCCCGGCCAGCTTGCTGCCATCAGGCATTTCATCGCATTGGTGGAGAAACTGCGCACAAAAGGCTTATGACGTTTGGCTGATTCCCGCAGCAAATGGTTTGCCAGTAAAGGAATATCTTCGGCCCGTTCATTCAGGGTCGGGATTTTCAGGTTGACGACATTCAATCGGTAATAAAGATCTTCGCGGAATTCATTGCGTTGCATCGCCTTCGGCAAATCCCGGTGAGTTGCCGAAATAATCCTGACATCAATATCTAAATCACGATTACTTCCCAGAGGGCGGATCTTACGCTCCTGTAATACCCTCAAGAGCTTAACCTGAAGCGCTAATGGCATATCGCCGATTTCATCAAGAAACAGCGTTCCTCCCTGAGCCGCCAGAAAAAGCCCTTCCCGGCTACTGACTGCTCCGGTAAATGCGCCTTTCGCATGACCGAACAGTTCAGATTCCAGCAGTTGTTCAGGTAAGGCACCACAGTTAATGGCAATAAAGGGTTTCTTTGCCCGGGGACTTGCACGATGAATAGCCTGAGCCAGCACTTCTTTACCGGTTCCGCTGTGCCCGTTAATCAAAACGCTGACATCAGACTGCGCCACCATTTTTGCCTGTTCCAGCAAACGCAGCATCAGAGGGCTGCGGGTGACAATTTGTTCACTCCATTTACCATCTATAGCAGGTGTTGATAATTCCAGAGCATCATCAATGGCTTTATAAAGTGCATCACGATCAACAGGTTTAGTCAGAAAACTAAATACACCCTGCTGTGTTGCGGCAACAGCATCGGGAATAGAACCATGAGCAGTGAGAATAATCACCGGCATACCCGGATGCTGTTTTTGAATTTCAGCAAATAAGGCCATGCCATCCATCTCATCCATGCGTAAGTCACTGATGACTAAATCTACTTTTTCTTTTAATAGGATGCGTAGTGCTTCATGCCCGCTTTCCACTGTCGTGACACGAAATCCTTCACTGATCAGACGCATTCCCAATAATTTCAGTAAGCTAGGATCATCATCAACCAGAAGGAGATGAGCAGGATTGCGTGCGGTCATTGTACTTCAGCTCCTTTTTCTTCTGAAAAATTATCTTCTGTCTTTGTTTCTGATTTTCTTTCCGGCAGTCGTTTCGAATGGCTTTCCGGGTGGGACTCGTTGATTTTATTACCGCTTTCATCAACAGGGTATTCTGTTTCAACTGACGCCGAAGAGACATTCTGGCTTTGCTTGCGGGATGAAAGCTGGCGTTCAATATCGGTCAGGTTTTCTAACTTACGGGATATTGAATGTAATTCATATTCCAGCCGGGTTCGTGCCTCTTTCAGTCGATCAATTTTGTTCTCACTATCTGATTGTAATCGCTGATATTTTGTCTTTTGCTCTGCCAGACTAATTTTTAAATATTGTTGGTCACGCCATAGTTGTAATAATGGCTGCAACGAAGGCGGGAATTGTGTGCTATATCGATTCAGGTTTTCTATGATACTGCGCCGTTCAGCAACTGAAGGTATTGAATGGTTGATAAGAATACTCTGTTTGAAAACCTGTGACCAATCATCTGCCATGAACTGCTTGACCTTGTCACGGGCTTCCGTTGGAGACAGTTTCTCCGTGCAGTCGATCAGTCTTAGCCAATAAAGGCTATTTTCCATTGCAGCTGTTTTTGTGATATTCCATATCACATCACACCCTTTAGGGTGATAATCGATGACACGCTGCTCCGGCATAATGGCTTCAGAAATTTTTGCCAGCTCACCAGAAGCGGAATTTGAAACACACCCTGCCAGTAAATAGGGAACAAACAGTAACATCATAGTACGGAAACACCGGGACACAGCCCGTTCAGATAAATGCGGCATTACCGCTTTTTTTTTCACTGTCCGAGTCACAATATTCTGCTGCTCCGTCTTCATCATAAAGTGGTGAGTAAACCTGTTGTGCATATTATTTAATCATTCTCTGCGGTTAGCGGCAGTTCAATCCGGAAACATACATCAGCAAAGTCGGATTCTATCAGATGAAGTTCTCCCCCCATCCGTTTAATACAATCCTGCGCAATACTCAAACCAAGACCACTTCCTTTGACCGCACCTTTGCGCTGAAGTTTTCCTTGATAAAATGGTTCGAAAATCATGCTCTTCTCTAACTCAGGGATAGGTGTTCCCGTATTGGCAATATCGATCTGAATATTTTTATCCACTTGCCGACCGGAAATCCAAATGTTACCGGATTCAGCGCCATAGTGCACTGCATTGGAGTAGAGATTATCAATAACTCTCATTAATAATTTAGGTTCAGCCCAACAATCATCAGCATCCAACTGAATTTCTGTATGAATATTTTTTGTCCGCGCAGGTAATTGATGTGACAAGACAACACTGTCAATTATCTCTTTTAACGACACAACCTGTTGTTCGGCAGGGACATCAACAATTTTACGATTATATTCGAGTAATTGTTCAATAAGTTGCTGTAAATGTTTACTGCTGCTGTCCAGAATGGTGACCACTTCTTTTTGATCTGTCGTTAATGGCCCGGCAATTTCATCCGCTAATAATTCCGTCCCTTCACGCATACTGGCAAGAGGCGTTTTCAGTTCGTGGGAGATATGCCGTAAAAACTCATGGCGCTGGGATTCAAGCCAGGACAGGCGTTCACTTAGCCAAATAATCCGCAATGCCAGTGAGCGTAACTCTCTGGGGCCCTTGAAGGACTCAATCTTGTTTTCAAGTGCCTGCCCTGCACCTAACCGATTAATCATACGCTCAATGCCTTTGACCGGCCCAATAATCATTCGTGTAAACAGGGCAATTAAAAACGCACTTAACAGAAATAAGATTAAACTTTGCCAGCCAAAAAATTGCCCTTTATCCGCAATTTCTTTTTGTAATTGCTCACCGCGGATAAAGATAATATTGCGTGTTTCCTGTACTAACTGATTATTAGCGTTTGAGAATTGTTCAAGCAATTTAGCAGCCGCAGCCTCTGGTACACTGTTGCGACAAGTAATCTTATTCAGCCCAGACAGGAGCTGATTAAACTTATCCTTATACTCTTTATTGGCCAGCATCGCCATCTGATTATTCAGCATCGTTGTGTACTGCTGATATTGGCGTTGATAGAGTTTTTCCAGCCGGACATCTCCCAAAACACAATACTGGCGATAACTGCGTTCCATCTCGAGGGCGACACCAATCATAGCTTCACTGCGCCGGGCGTCAGATAAGGTTGTACGGTTAATTTCTGCCGCCTGAGTACTCAGTTGGTCTAGGCTTTGATATGCCTGATATGCCAGAACTAATAGCGGTAATAACACCAGCCAGAAAGCCATTACAACTAATTGACGCAATGATCGGGGAAATAAACGCCTTTTTTTCAGAGAAATCATCTTAAAACCTGCAATTACGTTGATGCTAACCGATATAAGGTGGTAGAAAGCCAGCCAGATGATGGATTTTATCGCCGTTTTTCAGAAAAAATAGTCTCAAATAATGGGTTATAACAAATGGGCTGGCAAGAACAAGAATAATGCAGGCGGATATATCAACACGATGGGCAAAATGAATCTGCAGTAATGACGGCGGGATAGTATTTTTTCTACTATCCCGCCAGCGAGGAACCTATAAGAATATAGGTGGTGCCTCACTCCACGTGTCGCCCGTTGCTTGATAAGGCCCGAAAGCGAATATCATAAATTGGACGGTAGGCACCTTACTTTGGCGTCATTCCGGGCTTATGTGGCATTTTTCCACCCTATTCTGTGGGCCGACATAAAAAATTGAATGAGCAACTGCCCTTCATTAAGCACATTGCGTGCCAACTTTTAAAGTTTTTATTAATTAATTGATTTTATTATATAAAAATAAAAAACACTTTAATATTTATACTTTGTTATATGTATTTTTGATGCAGGGTATGTATTTCTGTCGCTAATTTATGACACTTCATGATTTAAATTAATTTAATTAATTAAATCATAATATTAAGTGTCTCTGTTTTGAGACAGCCAAAATGGCTATTGTCTCTTTTTAGAGACACTATTTTAAAAATATTAATTTAATTAACTCATAAAACAACGTAAGTTAACCAAATAAAAACATTTACACAACATTTCGTGTGTTATGGAAAATCTTTGCATTAATCTAAAATGGCTTCAGCTTCAATTTCTATTAGCCATTCAGGTAAAGATAACCCTGTTACAATGACCCAAGAAGAAGCGGGAGGCTCTGAAGGGAAATACTGCTGTAATAAAGATGATATGACCAACTGATTTTCATGCGATTCAGCTCCCTGCTTGATATAGATACGCAACATTGTAATATCGCTTAACTCACCACCAGCTTCTCGGATCACTGAGTGCAAATTTTCTAACGCAAGTTTAGTTTGAGCAGGCAACCCTCCCGGAATCGTTTCCTCATCTTTATTAATTCCTACCTGACCAGATAAAAACAGATGTCGGATTCCTGTTTTAATCACTGCCTGACTGAAACCATATTGAACAGAATTAAATACAGTTTCAGGATTTATCGTTTTTTTAGTCATAGAGATATGCCTTGACAGTCAGAGTAAAAAATCGCAAATAAAACGATAAATCAAAAAGATAAAAACCACATGCAGAAAAAACATTATCTGTGATAACGAAATGAAAAATAAAGGCTCTGATACATATTCAGAGCCTTATGATGAAAAGTGAAAATTGGATAATTAAGTTATTAACCTAACTGCTTGCGGGCATTACGGAAGATACGCATCCACGGGCCATCTTCTCCCCACTCCTCAGGGTGCCAGGAGTTACTCACTGTACGGAATACCCTTTCAGGGTGCGGCATCATTGCAGTAACTCGTCCATTGAGGCTGGTGACAGAAGTAATCCCACCAACAGAGCCATTAGGGTTAGCAGGGTAATTTTCTGTCGGCTGACCATAGTTATCTACAAATCGCAGGGCTATTTGCTGATGTTTTTCCAGTTCAGCCAGACTTTGACTACTTCTGAATTCCACCTGACCTTCACCATGAGCCACAGCAATTGGCAGGCGAGAACCCGCCATTCCCTGTAGAAACAACGATGGACTTTCTGTCACTTCAACCAGACTAAAACGGGCTTCATAACGTTCAGAGTAATTGCGGACAAAACGAGGCCAGTATTCTGTGCCCGGGATTAATTCGTGTAGATTCGAGATCATCTGGCAGCCATTACATACCCCAAGGGATAGGGTATCCGGTCGGGAAAAGAAGTGGGCAAAATCATCACGTACCCGTGAATTAAACAGAATGGATTTAGCCCAGCCTTCACCAGCACCAAGAACATCACCATATGAGAAGCCACCACAGGCAACCAGTGTCTGGAACTGCTCCAAGGTCACTCGTCCACTCAGCAAATCGCTCATATGGACATCCACGGCTTCAAAACCAGCACGATGGAATGCTGCCGCCATTTCGACGTGGGAATTCACTCCCTGTTCACGCAACACAGCAACACGTGGGCGTACCTGTTTGGATATGTAACAGGCGGCAATGTCTTCTGCCGGATCAAAGGTTAATTTCACATTCAGGCCCGGATCACTCAAATCCTGTTTTGATTGGTGTTCCTGATCTGCACATTCGGGGTTATCACGAAGACGCTGCATCTGCCAGGTTGTTTCTGCCCACCATAAACGCAGAGTGCTCCGGTTCTGGCGATAAACTTCCATATTATTACTGGAGATGACAAAATCATCTCCCGCTTTGGCTTGACCCAAATAATGTACGCAATCGCTTAATCCATGGTCAGCCAGTAGATTTTCAACCTGTTCCCTGTCAGTTTCACGAACCTGAATCACCGCGCCTAATTCTTCACTGAATAAAGCAGCCAGAATATCTTCGTCAAAAGCACTGATATTGGCGTGCAGGCCACAGTGCCCCGCAAATGCCATTTCTGCCAGTGTTACCAGCAGGCCACCGTCAGAGCGGTCGTGATAAGCCAGCAATTTACGTTCTGCAATCAGTTGCTGAATAGCTTTAAAGAAACCTGCGAGTTGTTCAGTATTGCGAATATCCGCAGTCTTATCGCCAAGCTGGCGATAAACCTGAGCCAGTGCCGTTCCTCCTAATGCATTTTGTCCCAATCCCAGATCGATCAGAATTAATGCGTTATCATCATCCGTTGATAATTCAGGTGTCACGGTATAACGCACATCTTCTACCCGTGCAAATGCAGTGATGACTAATGAAAGCGGAGACGTCATCTCACGCTCTTCACCATCTTGTGTCCAACGGGTTTTCATCGACATAGAATCTTTGCCGACAGGGATCGTCAGGCCCAATGCCGGGCATAATTCTTCGCCAACCGCTTTCACTGCTTCATATAATCCGGCATCTTCCCCTGCGTGACCTGAAGCTGACATCCAGTTAGCAGACAGCTTCACTCGCTTCAAATCCTGTACATAAGCTGAGGCGATATTTGTCAGTGCTTCTCCGACAGCCATGCGGGCCGAAGCAACAAAGTCCAGCAGGGCAACCGGAGCACGTTCCCCCATCGACATCGCTTCACCATAATAGCTATCCAGACTCGCTGTCGTCACCGCACAATCCGCAACCGGGATCTGCCAGGGGCCGACCATCTGGTCTCTTGCTACCATACCGGTTATTGAGCGGTCACCAATGGTGATCAGGAAAGTTTTCTCTGCTACTGCGGGTAAATGCAGAACACGTTTGACTGCCTCTGCCAAATCAATTCCCTGACGCTCCAGCCCTTTTCCTTGTGCTTTCAGTGAATTTACATTTTTCAGCATCTTTGGTGTCTTACCAAGAAGCACATCCAATGGCATATCAATTGGCTGATTATCGAAATGGCGGTCATTCAACAACAGATGACGCTCTTCTGTCGCTTCACCAATCACAGCATACGGTGCTCGTTCCCGCTGGCAAATATCCTCGAACAGAGCAAGCTGTTCCGGCGCTACAGCTAAGACATAACGTTCCTGAGATTCATTGCACCATACCTGTAATGGACTCATGCCCGGTTCATCGTTGAGGATATTACGCAGTTCAAAACGGCCTCCTCGCCCGCCGTCGCTGACTAATTCCGGCATTGCATTTGACAGCCCACCAGCACCAACATCGTGGATGAACAGAATCGGGTTGTCATTGCCAAGCTGCCAGCAGCGATCAATCACCTCCTGACAACGGCGTTCCATTTCTGCGTTATCACGCTGCACGGAGGCAAAATCCAGTTCTGCATCAGACTGACCAGATGTCATTGAAGAAGCCGCTCCGCCACCAAGGCCGATATTCATGCTTGGGCCACCCAGCACAATCAGCCTGGCACCAACAGAGATCTCCCCTTTCTGGATGTGCTCTTCACGAATATTGCCGATTCCTCCGGCCAGCATAATCGGCTTATGATAACCACGCAATTCAGTACCATTATGGGATGTCACCTCTTCTTCATACGTTCTGAAATACCCTAATAACGCAGGACGGCCAAATTCATTATTAAATGCAGCGCCTCCCAAAGGGCCTTCCAGCATGATATCCAGTGCACTGACAATTCGCTCAGGTTTACCAAACTCTTCTTCCCACGGTTGTTCAAATCCGGGAATTTTCAGGTTAGAAACAGAAAAACCAACCAGCCCGGCTTTAGGTTTAGCTCCCCGGCCTGTAGCACCTTCATCACGGATTTCTCCACCCGAACCTGTCGCCGCTCCCGGCCACGGAGAAATGGCAGTTGGGTGGTTATGTGTTTCAACTTTCATCAATATATGAGCGGGTTCCTGATGATAGTCGTATACCCCATTTTCAGGATTAGGGAAAAAACGCCCTGCCTGAGAACCTTCCATAACAGCAGCGTTATCTTTATAAGCAGAAAAAACATGATCCGGCGTCTGTTCAAATGTATTTTTAATCATCTTAAACAGAGATTTTTCCTGTTCCTGACCATCAATCACCCAATCCGCATTGAAAATTTTATGGCGGCAATGTTCAGAATTTGCCTGTGCGAACATGTAGAGTTCAACATCAGTCGGGTTACGCTCTAATTTCTGGAAAGCACGCAGCAAATAGTCAATCTCATCCGCCGCCAATGCCAGCCCCAATTCAATATTGGCAGATTCCAATGCTGCACGTCCTGATTGCAGAATATCAACCTGTTTCAATGGTGCTGGCTGTTGGTGAGAAAACAGCACTTCCGCCTGCTCAAACTGAGTAAACACGCGTTCCATCATACGATCGTGCAGTAACGCCGACAGTGCCTGCCACTGCATATCATTCATTTCACCGCACTGGATATAATAGGCAATCCCTCTTTCCAGACGGGCAATCTGTTTCAGCCCACAGTTATGAACTATCTCTGTCGCTTTTGAAGACCACGGTGATATCGTACCTGGCCGGGGAGTGACTAAAAATAGTTGACCTTTGGGTTCATGTTCAGCTAAAGAAGGACCATATTTTAATAGTCTGTTTAATTTTTCCTGTTCTTCTGCCGTAAGAGGTGAATTTATTTCCGCGAAATGGACATATTCCGCATAAATTTCTGTCA
The DNA here is from genome assembly GCF_963894935.1 of Xenorhabdus sp. PB61.4. NCBI lineage: Bacteria > Pseudomonadati > Pseudomonadota > Gammaproteobacteria > Enterobacterales > Morganellaceae > Xenorhabdus > Xenorhabdus sp. PB61.4. The sequence goes on along the minus strand of NZ_CAWQJR010000035.1, from coordinate 26,468 downwards.
CGGGAAGCTGTTGAGCCTGGCACTGGGAATGGAGCTTAGTAATACGAAACGCTGATAAAGCGGGCGAGCCACGCAGAATTTCCATAGTAATAGGTTCTCTCATCTTAGAAGCAAAGCCTGACTGATGCCTTAGGGGAAACGCCGACATTATAGAGGAATGTTTTCCTCGACGAAACCGTTTGCGTGAGCGTTAATTCATCTATCAACACATACAATGGACTTTTAAAACGGCTCCAATAAAGTTGCAGGCTTCAATTTTGTTGCGCAAAATTCCTAAGTACTGGAAATTTAACCATGCTATTATCTGACATTTCATACTGAGCCTAACCGTACTGACGAGAGATAACTGTTTGAGCAATATCAAGATAAATTATTTTGTCATCGTCATTATCGCACTCCTGTCTGCCACAATTATTGGCCTCAACATCAGTTGGCCTAATAAACAGCAGGAGCAGATAAACAGGATCTTGGCGCGGGGCGAACTTAGGGTTAGTACCATCAGTTCCCCTCTGATTTCACTTAATGATAAAAATGAACCTGTAGGATTTGATTATGATTTAGCCAAACGGTTTGCCGATTATCTGGGTGTCAAGCTGAGCATTAAGTTTCGTTCTAACATTAACCAGCTTTTTGACGACTTAGATAATGACAAAGCTGATTTTTTAGCCGCAGGTCTTATCTACAATAAAGAAAGACTTAACCAGACGCGAACTGGCCCGGCCTATTACTCTGTATCTCAGCAGTTGGTTTATCGTAAAGGTACGGTACGTCCGCGCTCATTTGCAGATCTGACTGGCTCACTGGTTGTAAGCGCAGGTTCAGCCCATGTCAGTGAGCTGAAGCAATTGAAAGAAAAATCTTATCCGGATTTAAGCTGGGAAGAATCATCACATAGTAATACTCAGGAACTACTTGAGCAGGTTTCTGAGGGCAAAATTGATTATACCATCAGTGATTCCATCAGCCTTGCCCTGCAACAGCGGATCCACCCTAATCTGGCGATCGCTTTCGATGTCAGTGAAGACAAGCCGCTGACCTGGTATTTAAAACGTAATGATGACTATAGCCTCTATTCAGCAATGCTGGATTTTTTCAACATGCTGACCGAAAACGGTATAACCTCACGGCTGGAAGATAAATACTTCAGCCATATTGGTTCATTCGATTACTTCGATACTATTTCATTTATTCGTGCAATCAACAAACTACTGCCGACATATCAGCCTATTTTTGAAAAATACGCTGGTTCTCTGGACTGGCGGTTAGTTGCAGCTATCGCATGGCAGGAATCACACTGGGATCCACTGGCAACCTCCCCCACCGGAGTTCGCGGCATGATGATGCTGACCCGTCCGACAGCAGAATGGGCAGGAATCAAAGACCGTCTTGATCCGGAAGAAAGTGTAAAAGGAGGAATGGCATATTTACATTACCTGATGGAACGTTTGCCAGAGACCATTCCTGAAGATGAGAGAATTTGGTTCGCATTAGCGGCTTATAATATAGGGTATGGGCATATTCTTGATGCACGCAAATTAACAGCTATGCAAAAAGGAGATCCTAATCTCTGGATGGATGTTAAATCGCGAATACCCCTGTTAGCTCAGAAAAAATACTATGCCAATACTACATATGGCTATGCTCGGGGCTATGAAGCCTACCGCTACGTCGGAAATATTCGTCGTTATTATCAAAGTCTGGAAGGATATCTGAGAGCCAGAAACAACCGTAACAAGACAGAAACTCCAGATATGCAGGCTCAGCCGGCAACTGCCAGTAATTCTCATCCTCCAGCAGAAGCCCCCGTGTCCGCTCAGATTATGCAGTAAACGTTTATCACCCTTCCAGTTGTTGCTTTTTCAGCCGTTTTAATTCCTTATGCTGCTCCCTACGTTGTTTGAAAAATGCACTCAACATAGCGGAGCATTCCTGCTCCAGCACACCACCAGTAATTTCAATCCGATGGTTCATTCCGGGATGACGCAGAATATCGATCAAAGACCCGGCTGCTCCCGTTTTCATATCACTTGCACCGTAAACCAGCCGCTGTATACGGCTGTGGATCATCGCTCCTGCGCACATGACACATGGCTCCAGAGTGACATACAGTGTTGTCTCCAGCAGGCGATAGTTTTGTAATTGAGTGCCTCCACGCCGTAATGCAATAATTTCTGCATGGGCCGTTGGATCATGATCTGTTATGGGATGGTTATAACCTTCAGCAATAATTTTATTATCCGCTACCAGCAGTGCTCCTACAGGGATTTCCCCTTTTGCCTGTGCCTGCATGGCCAAATCCATGGCCTGACGCATCCAGTATTCATCACTATATATTTCTGTCACTACATGTTCTCTTGCTGGTTATATCCTGTTAATTATACCCTATGGATTTATTCAGCCTGAATTTCGTCAAAGAACTCATTCAGAAACTGTTCCATGCGCTTTGTTCTTTCCCGAGCCATTTGTTTGCCAGTTTCCGTTTGAAAACCCGCTTCTATCTTGAATAATTTGGTATAAAAATGGTCAACCGCATAAGCGCGATCATCATATTCACGCTGCTTTGCCAAGGGATCATAAGCATTATATAAACCTGAACGCATACGCCCTGCTGTATAAAAACAACGGGCAACACCCATCATACCTATGGAATCGAGCCGATCAGCATCCTGTACAATTTGAGCTTCCAGTGTCTCCGGAGTCAATCCCGCAGAGAAACTATGCGTCTCAATTGCATGGCCGACCGCAGCAATATCTTCTTCGCTCCAGCCAAGATCTTTTAATATCAGAGTGGCTTTTTCCGCTGCCATACGGGAGGCTAAATGCCGGTTTGGGTCATTTTTCTCAACGCTAACGCAATCATGTAATAAAACAGCTGCAAAAACTAACCTCAAATTACCACATTCAGCTTCACAGATTTTCTGGGCATTTCTCCAAACCCGGTATAAATGAGCCACATCGTGCGCACCATCATCCCCTTCTATTGCAACTGGTAAAATTTGCTGAGCTAAATCATCAAACGGTGAAAAAGATAACATTGCCAAAACCTCTTAATGGGTAAAAGGGTATCTTAACAAAAGCACTCGGAACATTTTATTAGATTTCAAAAGGAAGACACCAAGGAAAACTTGCCAGATATAATATCCTTTCCTAACATAGCGATGTAATTGCATGATCGCATAACATGATTTAATTATTTGTTTTATATCGATTATTTCAAGATAAAAATAGGCAAATTCTATGCTGACAGGGCTAAACCATCTGACACTGGCAGTCTCTCATCTCGAGCACAGTCTCGCTTTTTACATTAATCTGCTTGGATTTACCCCACATGTCCGCTGGCAAAATGGGGCTTATTTAACTCTGGGTGATCTGTGGCTCTGTCTTTCCTGTGACGAAGCAAAACCAGCACAGGATTATACGCATATCGCCTTTAATATCGAAGCTCAGCATTTTTCTGCTTTCAGAGAAAAATTGCTCAGTGCTGGAGTAAAACAATGGAAAGAGAACCGAAGTGAGGGAGATTCAGTCTACCTGTTGGATCCAGACGGTCATCAGCTTGAAATCCATGTGGGATCGCTGACAAGCCGCCTTGATGCGCTACGCATAAAGCCTTATGAAGGATTAAAGTGGTATTGAAACTTTCGTTATTAATATCCACTACTGGATTGTTGTCTCCATAAATGAGCTGCAACAAGAGCCTTCCAGGGAGAAAAACCTGCCAGCCATTTCTCTGTTTGCTCAGTATCTACCTTGCTTTCCTGTTTCAGCAAGTACTGGAGATTACGCCTCACAGCGACATCGCCATGCAAAGAGCCATTCAGATAATTTAATCCCCTTAGCAGGGTATAATTGACTGTCCAGATACCGATTCCCTTAATCGCTAAAAGATTTTTGGTAAGCCGGCTGATTTCAGCTTCATCAGTTTCAATAGACAAATCCAATTCACCAGAATCGATTAGCTGACAGACATTCAATAGCGCCTTCGCTTTACCCATAGAAAAACCACACTGATACAAATCCTGTTCTGTACACTGCATAACTTCTTTATGAGTCGGATGGCACATTAACCCTGAAGTATGTTTAATCCCAATAGATTGAATAAATCGTCGACGAATGGAAACTGCTGCACTGACACTTATCTGCTGGCCTATAATTGCCCAGCTCAATGCTTCAAAAGGCGATGCCGATTGATAAATGCGCAAACCCGCCTGCCGCATGATGAGTTCTCCAATCACTGGGTTTTCCTGATATTGTTCTTCAAATATTTCAACAGGCTGTAATAACCCAAGCATATGCGTTGCTAAAACAGACAAAGCATCTTTGGAATAAGATGCGCTGTCACCATCAATATCAAGCTGTACCTGAGCCCTATTTTTCTCCATTGAAATGGTCAGTAATGCCGGGTTTCCGTGCCAGATAATGCCTTTTTTAACCTGATCCAGCTGCACAATTTCAGAAACACACTTTTCATCCCGCTGATGAAACGCCAAAAAATCTAGCGCGAGATAATTATCTGGTAAGATAATCTCCGCAAAAAAGCTTGGTTTCATTACAAGAACTCCATCATAAATTTTCATAATAGATCGGAATGGCGCTACTGATGACCAAACAATATATCTATTGTGATATGTGTGAACTTATCAAGTCCTCAAATAATCAAGGATAAATAAGTTTTAGTAAAGATTCTGAATAGATTCTTAGGAACAATAAGGATGATGAAGCGCCATTATTTATATTTTACAGGACATGAGAGCTGACTATTGATAGCACCAATCCCTGATAATGTAAGGAATTTGCTAAATAAATGAGCAGATACAAAAAACCGTGAAGCGCATCAACGCTACACGGTTTAAAGTGAAAAACAGTTATTCATTAAACCCTGTATTTGCGGGATTTAATTATCTGGATGTATACCTATTTGAATAGGTAGCATAACTGTTTTGCAAAAAATAGATGTTGCCTTAGAGGATCACTACATTGGCAGCAGCTGGGCCTTTCATACCATTTTCAATGGTAAAAGAAACTTCTTGGCCTTCATCTAAGCTTTTGAAGCTATTACTTTGGATAGCAGAATAGTGAACAAACACATCTTTGCTGCCATCTTTTGGAGAGATAAAGCCGAAGCCTTTATCGTTGTTAAACCATTTTACTGTGCCAGTCATTGTATTAGACATACGAATTCCTTTGAATTGTTTTATTAATTGCCATGAGGCAAGATGATATTTTTGATTTGATTTATACGTACTTATGGGAACTAAATTAGAAGGAATTCGCTATGAAGGGATATCAAAGATAACGCTCACTGCTGAACTGCTTGAAACTTGCTTATCATAAATAGGTTTGTACTTCCAAACCAGTGGCGATATTATATCCACATCTTCACGGTGATAGCAAACTTTATTTTCTGTCTCACTTTAGTTTACAATAATAATTTGCGTAATATATTGAAATGGCACTACTAATTACCAAACGCTGCATCAATTGTGATATGTGTGAACCTGAATGCCCTAATCAGGCTATCACGATGGGTGCTGAAATCTATGAAATAGCTCCGGAGCGCTGTACTGAGTGCATAGGGCATTATGAAAAGCCTACCTGCCAGTCTGTATGTCCGATAACAAACACTATTATTATCGACCCCGAGTATAAAGAGACAGAAGAGCAGCTATGGGATAAATTTGTGCTCTTACATCATGCTGACAAAATCTGAGTTCAGATTATTCATGGTATTCAAAATGGCTTTTCTGCTGATACCTCGTCCACATAGAACGAGGTCATAATATTTTTCTAACTCTCCAATATCACCGTTGCACAGGCATATCGCCGTTCATCTGCCAGTGTGACATGCATAGATTTCACATTCAGTTGGCTCGATAATATTCTTGCTTCGCCATGAAGTTTTTACGTTTTGCCAGGCGTTCGCCAGAACGCCCGACAATTTCCTCTATACGGAGAATTTCAACAATATCTGTACCCAGTCAGATAATGGTCATTAACGGCGGGCTTCACGCAACAATGTTTTCATATCATAAACAGCAGCAGACAAACCACTGAATAATGCCCGCCCGATAATGGCATGGCCGATATTCAGTTCATAAATTTCCGGCAATGCTGCAATGCGCTGTACATTATGATAAGTCAGCCCGTGGCCTGCGTTGACTTTTATACCTTTAGCGGCGGCATAAGTTACAGCTTCTTTAATACGCTGAAACTCTTTTTCCTGTTGCGCATCATTTTCTGCATCAGCATACGCACCAGTATGGATTTCAATATAAGGCGCCCCCACTTCAGCCGCAGCATCAATCTGTTGATGATCTGCATCAATAAACAGGGAAACAAGAATACCTGCATCTGATAAACGCTTAACTGCTGCGCCGACATGGGCTTTCTGCCCGAAGACATCCAATCCCCCTTCTGTTGTGACTTCCTCACGTTTTTCAGGGACTAAACAACAAAAAGCAGGTTTGATTTGGCAGGCTATTTCTACCATCTCATCAGTCACAGCCATTTCCAGATTCATACGTGTCTGGATGGTTTTTGCTAATAACTGAACATCTCTGTCTGTAATGTGGCGACGATCTTCACGTAAGTGAACTGTTATCCCATCAGCACCAGCCTGTTCAGCAACAAATGCAGCCTGTACAGGATCAGGATATTGCGTTCCACGGGCATTACGTACTGTTGCAATATGGTCAATGTTGATGCCTAACAATACCTCAGCCATTTTTAGCTCCTGCAATTATATATTAGATAAAACAACGTACTCACTCTCCATTATTGAGAGCGATCCCATCTTAATTTTTTTGGTTCGTGTTACCTGTATTTCTGCGCACAAATTGATGAAATAATTCACGGCTCTTTAACGGTTTTCCCCCGAGATAAGGCTGTAAGGCAATGCGAGTAAATCGCTTGGCCGCCTTCAGTGTAGCCGGATCAGGAAATTCACGCGCAGCCAGTGCCTTTAGTTCATTGCCAGTAAAGCTGTAGTGATCAACAACCAGACTGGCAATAAATCCTTTTTCTTCTCGATAGCGGTATGTCATTGTGTCTGTGACAGGCTCACCGCTGCCCGCACAATGGAGGTAATCCACGCCATAACCCATGTTATTCAGCACCGATAGTTCAAAACGGCGCAGGGCGTATTCAGGCGTGTATTCACTTGCAGCCAACACTTGCAAGCACTGGAGGTAATCAAAGAAAAGGGCAGGATAGGCGGTTCCCTGTTCAAGAACTCTGGATAAGAGTTCATTGACATACAGGCCGCTGTATAAAACGCTACCGGTTAAAGGAAGAGCTAACGAGACGGGTTCGGCATCCCGTAATGTTTTGATTTCACCCCGCCCACTCCAGCGAACCAGTAGCGGGGTAAAAGGCTGAAGACAGCCTTTCAGATTAGAACGGCGGCTACGTGCTCCCTTTGCTAAAACACGCACTCGCCCTTCATGTTCAGTAAAAAAATCCAGTAACAAACTGGTTTCACTGTAAGGGCGCCCATGAAGCACGAAGGCTCTCTGCCAGCCGTCCACGATTAACCTTATAAATCGTCAATATAGCCAAGACTACGCAGAGCACGTTCATCATCCGCCCAGCCAGCTTTCACTTTGACCCAAAGTTCTAAATGAACTTTAACATCAAACAGCTTTTCCATATCCTGACGGGCTTCTGTTCCGATTGTTTTGATTTTGCTGCCTTTGTTACCAATGACCATTTTTTTCTGGCCATCACGCTCTACCAGAATCAGGCCGTGGATCGTATAACCTCCACGTTCATTAGTGACAAATTGTTCAATTTCAACTGTAACGGAATAAGGTAATTCTTCACCCAGAAAACGCATCAGTTTTTCACGGATAATTTCGGATGCCATGAAACGCTGTGAACGGTCAGTAATGTAATCTTCAGGGAAATGGTGTTCCGCTTCCGGCATGCGCTCACGCACAATTTTAGCGATGGTATCAACATTCGTGCCTTTTTCTGCGCTGATCGGCACAACATCGATGAAATTCATCTGCTGGCTGAGAAAACCGATATGCGGCAGTAAAATGGTTTTATCCGTGACGTTATCCACTTTATTGATAACCAGCATAACCGGGCAACGCAGGTCACGCAGTTTATTCACAACCATTTCGTCATCCGGTGTCCAGTGAGTACCTTCCACAACAAAAATGACCAGTTCCACATCACCGATTGAACTGCTTGCAGCACGGTTCATCAGGCGGTTAATTGCTCGCTTTTCTTCGATATGAAGACCCGGGGTATCAACATAAATAGTCTGATAAACCCCTTCCGTATGGATCCCCATGATACGATGGCGTGTCGTCTGAGGTTTACGGGAAGTAATGGAGACTTTTTGACCCAGTAACTGATTCAATAAAGTCGATTTACCGACGTTGGGTCGTCCGACTATTGCAACGAATCCGCAATAGTTTTTTTCTTTGCTCATTCAAGCTCCAGTTGTTTTAATGCTTGTTCCGCAGCCGCCTGTTCTGCCTTGCGACGGCTGGAACCTATTCCTCTGACAGGCTGCTCAAATCCACTGACCTGACAATGAATTGTAAATTCCTGATCGTGTGCTTCTCCACGAACCTGAACAACCAGATATGATGGCAACGGCAGATGGCGCCCTTGCAAATATTCCTGTAAACGCGTTTTGGGATCTTTTTGTTTATCACCCGGACTAATTTCATTCAGACGACTTTCGTACCAATTCAGTACAATTTGTTCAACAGTTTGAATATCGCTGTCCAAAAAAATACCGCCAATCAGGGCTTCAATGCTATCCGCTAAAATAGATTCACGGCGATGACCACCACTTTTTAACTCGCCCGGCCCTAAACGCAGACATTCACCCAGTTCAAATTCTCTGGCAAGTTCCGCCAGTGTATTACCTCGCACCAATGTGGCGCGCATCCGGCTCATATCGCCTTCGTCAACCCGGGGAAAACGGTGATAAAGCGCGTTAGCAATGACAAAGCTCAGGATTGAGTCGCCAAGAAATTCCAAACGTTCATTATGCTTACTGCTGGCACTACGGTGAGTTAACGCCTGAAGCAATAAATCATTCTGCTTAAAGGTATATCCCAGCTTACGCTGTAACCTGTTCATTATTATGGAGTTCATGTGCTACCAATTCAGTTAGAATCCGTCAAATAAAAGCACACGCAACAGACCTGTGAGGCTATACACTTCGTCTTTCAAGTTGCCTCTTTGTTGGCTGCGCTCGTTCACCCCAGTCACATAGTTATCTATGCTCATGGGGATTTACTCCCTTGCCGCCGCGACGCATCTTGAAATCCATTGTGTATACCTGATTTCTGCCTTAATGATATGCCTTACAAAACTGTTGCGTTTGCACTGGCTTCCTAAAAAGTTAATCATTTCAGGAAGCCAGTCATCTCGTTTGAGAGAATATTCTACACTGAGAGATAAATTAATGCTTCGCTAATATATAAATATTAGTGAATTCCACCTATTCGGCTGAAACGTACCCATGGCCAGTCAGGCCACTCACCTTCTTGTTTATTGAAGCTGATCCAGATAGCAGTTGCACGTCCGACCAGATTCTTCTCCGGAACAAATCCCCAGAAACGGCTATCAGAGCTATTATCACGATTATCGCCCATCATGAAATACTCTCCTTTAGGTACAACCCAGGTGCCTACTGGTTGACCTTCCTGAACAAACTCCGGCTCACGTTGTGGCGGAAGCGTTAAAATATGGTGCGAAACATCACCCAACGTTTCAACCCGCTCCCCTTGACGCAATGTGCGAGGGCCTAATGTTTGCCCAACAGGAATCTGATGCACTTCATTAGTAATCGTACCGTCTTTCTTTATCTTTTCTGAGATAGTCCAGTCACTAAGATACACATCCCCATAAGTAATTGGGAGAATGTCTTTACAGTGCTGAGCGTAACCACAGCCGGGATAAATCTGAAGCTCTTTATCCCAATAGTTGTAAACAATCTTATCCCCGGGTAAGCCAATCACCCGTTTTACAAAATCTATACTTGGGTTGACGGGATATTTGAAAACAGCAATATCACCGCGTTTAGGCTCACCGGTTTTAATCAGGGTGGTTTGTGTGATCGGATCTTTCAAACCATAGGCAAATTTTTCTACTAAAATGAAGTCCCCGATCAACAGGGTAGGCATCATTGAACCGGAAGGGATCTGGAAAGGTTCATACACAAATGAACGCAGGATCCAGACAATGGCTAACACCGGAAAAACAGATGCAAATGTCTCAGCCCATGTAGGCTTGTTTATTTCTTTAATTGCAGCTTCCTGAGATTCGTTGCCCGCTGCCTGTTTCTGAGCCTGAGCCAGTTTTCTCTTACGCTCAGGGGCGAGTTTAAAGCGATCTATACACCAGATAATCCCGGTGATTAACGTTGCAAACGTTAAGATCAAGGCAAAAGTGTTAGCCATTTAGACTCCTTACGACCTTGTTAATTAATCTTTTCCGACATGCAGAATTGCTAAGAAGGCTTCCTGAGGCAGTTCAACGTTACCAACCTGCTTCATGCGTTTTTTACCTTCTTTCTGTTTCTGCAACAGCTTTTTCTTACGGCTGACATCACCGCCATAACATTTCGCCAGTACGTTTTTACGCAACTGCTTAACAGTAGAACGAGCGATAATGTGGGTACCAATGGCTGCCTGAATGGCAATATCAAATTGCTGGCGAGGGATTAATTCCTTCATTTTTTCCACCAGCTCTCGACCACGGTATTGCGAGTTATCACGGTGAGTGATCAACGCCAGAGCATCGACACGCTCACCGTTAATCAACACATCCACACGTACCATGTCAGAATGTTGGAAACGAACAAAATTATAGTCCAGCGACGCATAACCACGTGAGGTTGATTTCAGGCGGTCAAAGAAATCCAGCACTACTTCAGCCATTGGGATTTCGTATGTCAGCGCAACCTGATTACCGTGATAAACCATATTGGTCTGAACACCACGTTTTTCTATACAGAGTGTAATGACATTACCGAGATATTCCTGTGGCAACAGCATGTGACATTCTGCAATAGGTTCACGCAGTTCTTTAATATTGTTTAATGGCGGTAACTTGGATGGGCTATCCACATAAATGATTTCATCACTGGTGGTCTCAACTTCATAAACAACCGTTGGTGCAGTGGTGATCAAATCCAGATTATATTCACGCTCCAGACGCTCCTGAATGATCTCCATGTGCAGCAAGCCGAGGAAACCGCAACGGAAGCCAAAGCCCAAAGCAGTAGAGCTTTCTGGTTCATAGAACAAAGAGGCATCGTTCAGGCTCAGTTTGCCCAAAGCATCACGGAATGCTTCATAGTCGTCAGAGCTGACAGGGAACAATCCCGCATAAACCTGAGGTTTGACCTTTTTGAAACCCGGTAATGCTTTTTCTGCCGGATGACGCGCTGTGGTTAACGTATCGCCGACAGGTGCACCAAGGATATCTTTGATCGCACAGACCAACCAGCCCACTTCGCCGCAATTTAATACGTCACGGTCAATGCGCTTCGGTGTGAAAATACCTAAACGATCAGCGTTATATACCTGACCTGTGCTCATCACTTTGATTTTGTCGCCTTTACGCAGCGTACCATTCTTAACACGTACAAGTGAGACAACACCCAGATAATTATCGAACCATGAGTCGATAATCAATGCCTGTAATGGTGCTTCAGGATCACCTTCCGGTGCTGGAATTTCCCTCACCAGACGCTCAATGACATCCTGTACGCCCACACCGGTTTTTGCAGAACAACGAACGGCATCTGTTGCATCAATGCCGACGATATCTTCAATTTCTTCTGCTACGCGCTCTGGCTCTGCGGCTGGCAGGTCTATCTTGTTCAGAACCGGAACAACTTCCAGATCCATGTCAAGCGCGGTATAGCAGTTAGCCAGCGTCTGAGCTTCAACGCCCTGCCCTGCATCCACAACCAGCAGAGCACCTTCACAGGCAGCCAAAGAGCGGGAAACTTCATAGGAGAAGTCAACATGCCCCGGCGTGTCGATAAAGTTTAATTGATAAACGTTTCCGTCATGTGCCTTATAATCAAGGGTCACACTCTGCGCCTTAATAGTGATACCACGCTCACGTTCAAGATCCATTGAATCCAGTACTTGCGCTGCCATTTCGCGGTCTGACAACCCACCACAGATTTGAATAATCCGGTCAGATAGCGTGGACTTACCATGGTCAATGTGGGCGATAATGGAGAAATTTCTTATTTGCTTCATTATTAAATCTTTTTTGCCTTAATATTTCTGAATCATTCGCCTATGGACACACTGATGGACATAAAGCGACGTTTATTAGATACGGGTTTGGCCACTGGCCTGAAAAGCCGTATTCTACATGTCAACACAGTGAAAACCTAGTCATGCCTACGGTTTTCAACCTATACCCTTCATCTTTCAAGCCGCCTCTTTGTTGGCTACGCTCATTCACCCCAGTCACATAATTGTCTATGCTTCTGGGGATTCATTCTCTTGCTGCCGCGATGCAACTTGAAATCTATTGGGTATAACCCATACAGTATGACCAGAAAGTGAAAATATTCGTAATAAATCGTGAAAGCGATTATGGTAAAACAGATTATTCCTGATGTAGAACCTTAATCGTATCGGGAGGTAAACCAATTTGTAACACAACGGGTTGGTATGCCTGCTGATTATCCCAATATGCAGCAATTTTACGGGCAAAAGCAAAACCGGCCAGACCACCAGCAATACCACCTACACATACCCATAACTGCTCAGCAGTCCAGTATTGACTGAGCAACCCGCCTAAAAACAGACCTAATAGTGGGGTTAAATAAACTAGCATAGCGGAACGTAATAAACTACTTTCCTGAATACCAACTTCGACTTTTTGCCCCGGTTGAAGTGGTTGAGCAATCTCCAACTCCAGTTGGTGGATATTTTCCGGCCCCAATTTTTCCAGCAAATACGACCCACAGGCTGTTTTTGCCTGACAGCTGCCACACCCCGAAGAGGAGCCGTAACGCAATACCGCCCGGCCTTGCTGCCAACGGACAACCGTTGCCCATTCTTTAACCATCAGTTATCCCCCGTAAATGTGACACTTCCGGCAATCTGTTTAATTGTGGCGAAGGGTAATTCGCCAATAACAGAAATGCTGTGCCTGCCATTCGACACAGTATAAACTGTTCGTCGCCCCTGTCGATACAGTGGCTCATCAGCGGCTTTTGCGCCAGTATTTACCACATTTACAGAAAAACTGAATACCCCATCACTGTACATAATGGATTCCAATAATTCTGTCTTTGATAACCGACTCCGATTACGGGAAACTTCCCGAAAGCCTTCAGGCAGCTTACTAACCTTCCAGTTAAATGCCACTTTTTCAGTTTTTGGAATAACTAACATCGGTGGCAATTTCAAATCCACAATGGCGTTCAATTCCTGCTTGATATCGTCATTTACCCTTGAGGATATAACACGGAACTGTTCAACAACCACCATTTTTTCCTGATCAAATAACTCAATCAGCAAAGGCAGATAACTTTTCTTGTCTATCAATAAATTATAATTATAACGATCGTTATCTTTGGATGTTATACGCACGAAATAGACAGGACGATCGCCAACGTGAGTCGAGCCTGCATCAATGAAATTATAGAATTTCTGTATCTGAGAAAAATCAGCAAAAATGATCGGAGGCAGGTAGTCTACAATATGATCACCACGCAGGCTGAATGAATCCAAGCCTGATTCGTAATAGCTTATCTGATCACCACGCTGAATAATCTCACGGCGCGTGTTATCCATTTGAATAAGTTGTGCGATGGGCTGATTATCAATAATAACGTGACGATAACGCAGAGGAATAATAAACTGTTGGCTCAGGTTAATAAAAGCAAGTTCATAAGGCAAGGCCTGTACGGAATGCCCCATACCCTGTAACAAAGCCTCGGTGCTATTTTTTTGCTGAACCGAGGCTTTTGATAAATTCAGGAAGCTCCCGAATAATAAAATGAAAAAAACAGTATATTTCATTTTTATTACTTATTTGAGATTACAGGTCTTTGTTGTTCTCCCGAATGTATTGCGTTAACCTCTGGCAACCCTTGTTCATTTTCTGCATTAATACGCCGGAAAAGTTCGTACTGCTGCAACATTGCATCAATACGCTTATTACTTTCCCGTACCTGCGTACTCAAGTCGCCACCAAAAGCATCATGTTCAGCGGGAACCGATAACCCAACAGGTGAAGCAGAACCCATAACCGGTAATGTATTGAAGACCGGGTTATCAAGCTGAGAATCAGTGTCAGACCCATTATATTGCTGAACACCGATGATAACTGCCATTGACACACAAGCCGCAACACCAACCTGAGTTATCTGACTAGCCCAGGGCCGGGTCACTAACGGGCGGAGTTTATGCCAGAACGGCAATTTCTGCCACGTATCAGGTTTTGGCTGAGATTCCGGAATAGCTGCTGGATTGATATGGACAGGTTCTTTTTCAAGCGCCTGTGCCACTTGACTAGCGATATCCAAATGTAACACCTCACCTACATCACCACGTAATGTATCCCGGATGAGGTGATATCTTTCCCACTGTTTCTGCATTTCAGCATCTTCAGAGATTAAACGAACGATTTCACTATCAAGAGCTTCTCCATCCATTAACGCGGAAAGTTTCTCTCTTTGCATGCCAGTACCCTTCAATATTATTTTGTTCCACTACTACTGTTTCCACTGCTGCTGGTGCTTCCACTACTGCTTACTGCTGGATCAGGGGTTGAACTTTATTGTCGATGGCTTCCCTTGCACGAAAGATTCGCGAACGAACAGTACCCACAGGACAATCCATAATGACGGCTATTTCCTCATAGCTCAGGCCATCAAGTTCCCGAAGCGTAATGGCTATCCGCAAATCTTCTGGCAGTGATTCAATGGTACGAAATACCACTTTCTTTAATTCTTCTGACAACATTAAGTTCTCAGGGTTCGAAATTTCTTTTAATGAACTTGACGTATCGTAATTTTCTGCATCATTAGCATCCAAATCATTGGATGGTGGACGACGCCCCTGAGCTACCAAATAATTTTTCGCAGTATTAACGGCAATACGGTACAACCACGTATAAAAAGCACTATCACCCCGAAAAGAAGACAGTGCCCGATAAGTTTTAATAAATACCTCTTGTGCAACATCAGGAACATCGCCTTGAGGTACGTAACGGGCAATTAAGCTTGCCACTTTGTGCTGGTATCTGATTACCAGCAAATTAAACGCTTTTTGGTCGCCTTTTTGTACTCGCTCGACCAGCATTTGATCCGTTAACTGCTCGCTCATCCGAGGCTCACTCTCCTGAGGTAAAACTCCACATTTACACTTACATTACACCAGTCATGACACTTTGCTACTCGAACAAGCATCACCTTTGAGTGTTCATTACATGTGAAGTTCAACTTTGATTGTAATTTTGTGTTACAACCACCGATTATTCTGCATTGCACTTTTTATTTATAGTACAAATCATAGCCTCTATTCAGTGGCTCACTCGATTTTAGATTATGAAAAACAGAAAGATTTATCCCAATCTTTCGTAAAAAAATTTAAGGTTTTTATGAACGATAACCCTATCAATAATAAAGATAAAAATCTTTCACTAACTGCTGAAACTCGTTTGAATATGTGCCATCAGCAGCACGGATCATCAGTTCACTAACCTGTATTTCCTGCCTCTGCCGGGATAATCCCAACAATAAACGATGTAACGGCTTATCCAGCCTATCACGAATATTGAGTCTATATTGGGGAAACCAACCACATTCTATCGCCATTTTTTCGAAGATCTCGCCAATCCCATAAGGAAGCACCACACAAAATAACCCGTCCGGGGTAATCAATTGTTCAACACAGTCCAATAACCCTTGATGAGTCAGTGCTTCGGTATAACGCGCCTGATTACGCGCCTCATTACGACAGGCAACGGCAGGTTCGAAATAGGGAGGATTACTCACAATCAAGTCATACCGTATTTCGCTTCTCACAGCGAAATCATGAATATCCTGCCGGTATACCCTGATGCGTTCAGGCCACGGGGATTGATCGATATTTTCAATAGCCTGCATTGCTGCATCTTCGTCCAGCTCCACGGCATCAATAACTGTATCGTTTCCGGATCTCTGGGCTATCATCAGTGCAATCAGTCCACTACCACTCCCGATATCCAGACAGTTTTTTCTATTATCTACCGGTGCCCATGTCCCCAATAACACGCCATCAGTCCCGACTTTCATGGCACATTTATCATGCCCGACAAAAAATTGTTTGAATGTGAAACCACCGCGACGCAAAGCAGGTTTGTGTATTAACGTCATGAATTATATCTGTTGAAAACCAAAGTTCTTCATAGCATAAATCTTATGACCCGAGGATAAAAGCCACACGCACACCTGATACTTTTAACACTGGTGCATGTTATAGGGTGAAGAATGAGCCTAACCTGTTTATAATCATCGGCCCAAACAGAGGTATATGATGACTGCGACAAACTTTTCCGACTTCGAACTTGATGAATGCCTGCTTGATGCGTTAAATGATAAAGGCTATGAACGCCCGACCGCAATTCAGGCGGCAGCCATTCCTGCGGCCATGGACGGGCGGGATGTATTAGGTTCCGCACCAACGGGGACAGGCAAAACAGCTGCCTACCTGCTACCGGCTATACAGCATTTGCTGGATTTCCCACGTAAGAAATCAGGGCCACCACGTATTTTGATTTTAACACCAACCCGTGAACTGGCGATGCAGGTTGCAGAGCAGGCCAGAGAGATGGCTGCACATACTCATCTGGATATTGCCACGATTACTGGTGGTGTAGCCTACATGAATCATGCAGAAGTGTTCAGTGAGAATCAGGACATTGTCGTCGCAACTACAGGGCGTCTGCTGCAATATATCAAAGAAGAAAACTTTGACTGCCGCGCAGTAGAAACCCTCATCCTTGATGAAGCCGATCGCATGTTGGATATGGGTTTTGCCAATGATGTTGAGACGATTGCCGGAGAAACCCGCTGGCGTAAACAAACCATGCTATTTTCCGCAACGCTTGAAGGCGAAAGTATCCGTGATTTTGCGGTACGCCTGCTGACAGATCCTGTTGAGATCGATGCAGAACCTTCCCGTCGTGAGCGTAAGAAAATCCAGCAATTTTATTATCGTGCTGATAATCTGGCACACAAAACAGCCTTGTTATGCCATTTGCTGAAGCAAGAAGACGTTACAAAATCGATTGTTTTTGTACGTAAACGGGAGCGTGTTCGCGAATTGGTTGAATGGCTGCATCAGGCAGGTATTCAGTCCAGTTTCCTTGAAGGCGAAATGGTACAGGCTAAACGAACAGACGCTGTGAAGCGCCTGAATGATGGCCGAGTAAAGGTACTGGTTGCAACCGATGTTGCTTCCCGTGGGCTGGATATCGAAAATATCAGCCACGTTTTTAACTTTGATTTGCCACGCACAGCAGATGTTTACCTGCACAGGATTGGCCGGACTGCCCGCGCTGGCCGCAAAGGAACTGCAATTGCGCTGATTGAGTCCCATGACCATCCATTACTTGGAAAAATCAGTCGCTATCTTCAGGAACCACTGAAAGTGCGGGTTGTTGACGAACTTCGTCCACAAACCAAAGCACCAAGTGAGAATAAAAGCTATAAGCCATCCAAAAAAGTGCTGGCAAAGCGTAAAGAAAAGAAAAAAACAGAAGAATCGAAGAAGAATCGGGTGAAAGTGCGTCACCGTGACAGCAAAAACATCGGAAAGCGCCGCGCTCCTTCAGGAAACCCTAAACCAGAATTGCCAGAATCTACTGACAATTAACCTATCCTGTTATAAGCGGGCTATTTGCCCGCTTGTTATCGATATTGTTCTCAACGCATTAATTCTTAATTAAAAGACAAACAATTAAGCTGAATAATATTTTACCAATCTTTCCTTACTTAATTGCGGCTGTAAATTAGTATGCTGATAGGATTGGCTGAATAAAACACCCAGTTCATCATCACTCATATCTACCGCCCATGTTTGCAGTGATGATACTTTATTTGAAGCGATAATATTATCGTGGATATCGTTACCCGCAGCAGCCATTATCACACTTTCTTTCCCATATTCTTTATTATCTTCTTTCCCTTGCCAGGGCCTATGAATAACCATTAATTCCTGCACAGCTTCCAAAAAATGAGCCTTGAATGAATGTAACGCATAGCTATAGCGCACAATCGAATCGATGAAATTTTCCGGCTTGTATTCATATTCAAGAAGAATCTGGCTTCCCATCGGCTGAGGAATTGGTAATGCTTTTTGCAGATTATCTAACCAGTCATGTTCAACAATATAATTCCGGATTAATCCCTGCTCTGCCATTTCACGACCAGCTCCCGGTGACCATCCCATCCGTTTCAGTGTCCAGTCTGAAACACCGGCAGAATTAAAAGTAACCGCAGGCTTTCCTGTTGTCAGAGCAGCCATTGATGCCAGCCCTCCTCCCATTGAGTGCCCGGTAAAAATAACATTCTCACCAAATGCTTTTAATGCTGATTTTGCCAGATCTACCGCCTGATTATATTGTGCTTCATTGTATCCAAGCCCCTGACGAATACTCGCCATAAAATCCTTTATTTCGTTTGAGCCGGTAAATGACACAATATATAACCCCTTATTTCGATAAACCCCAGCCTGAAACCCTGTAGAACTATCATCCAAAGTATCAGGGTCAATACCCGCTTTAATTAGCTCTTCATCTGACATGCGTACATAGTCACCAATGCCAAAACTATTTCGGCGATAAACATCACGGGTGACCTGAGCCAGTGCATAATCAATAGATTTTGAATGTTTTCCTGCAATATCATTAGCTTTTAATTCAGGTGTATCCATAACTCGGTTTTGAGAAGCCATTATCAATGATTGATAGAGCGAATCAGCTTGTTTAGTATTTTCTGAACGGGAAGTTATTGCGGGAGAAAGTTGTTTATTTTTATCCAGAAATGTACTGCCAGCAGAGGTTGACTGAAGAGTTGCCTGATTTCGCTGTAAAGGGATAGCCCCTAACTTACTCAATAAACTGATATTTGTCGCCAAAGTCATAATATACTCCTACCGATTTAAGTTAGACATAACAGACTGACCTAAATCATCTATCGGCAGAATGATTAACATTTTTATATCAAATTTAATTTTTATTTAACAATCGAGCGTATTAACTTTTATATAATTAATGCATTTCAATTTGCATCAAAGTAGTAAGGAAGCACCTTCTGAAGCATACACAACTATAGTAGTTAGATGTGGATAAAGTGAGTCAATGCAGCAAACGAGAAGACTATTTAAAAGAGAGAGAGAGGTATAGGAACTTATTAGATGAAAGCTTTCCCTATGCTAAGGGAATCGGTAAGCTTAACCCTATCTGGTAATCTTTTATTTAAAACGGAACCCGCTATGTCCGCTCCCCTTACATGGCATGATGTCATCGGCAATGAAAAAGCACAGCCTTACTTTACTGATACATTGACGTATGTCGCCAACGAACGTAAAGCAGGTAAAACCATTTATCCGCCACAACAGGATGTTTTCAACGCTTTCCGCTATACCGAACTGGCTGATGTGAAAGTCGTGATCCTGGGACAAGACCCTTATCACGGCCCGAATCAGGCTCATGGCCTGGCTTTTTCAGTACAGCCGGGCATTCCCGCTCCACCTTCACTCGTTAATATGTACAAAGAACTGGAATCTGATATTGCAGGATTTCAGCGTCCCAATCACGGCTGCCTGCTTAGCTGGGCAAAACAAGGGGTTTTATTACTGAATACAGTGTTAACGGTTGAACGGGGTCATGCTCACTCTCATGCAAATCTGGGCTGGGAGACTTTCACAGATAAGGTCATTGCAGCGATCAATGAACACCGAAGTGGTGTTATTTTCCTGCTTTGGGGTGCTCATGCTCAGAAAAAAGGCCGTATTATTGATACCCAGCGCCATCATGTCCTGAAAGCGCCACATCCTTCTCCTTTATCAGCTCATCGCGGTTTTCTGGGGTGCAAGCACTTCTCGCAAGCTAATCACCTCCTTGAAGCCCAAGGATTGGCATCAATTGACTGGAACCCGGTACTTCCTGAATAATTATTTTATACCTACAAAAATGCCGCCTAAAACGGCGGCATTAAATAATGGAAACTGTATTTCTTATTTAGAAACAGCAACCATTGCAGGACGCAGCAGACGTCCATTCAGAGTATAACCTTTCTGCATAACCAACATTACATGATTTGGTTCATGCTGATCAGACTCCATCATAGTCATCGCCTGATGCACTTCCGGATTGAAAGGAACATTGATATCACCAACAACTTCAATACCAAATTTACCCACTGCATCAATAAATGATTTCAGGGTTAATTCAATACCTTCAATCATTGGAACCAAAGTCTCATTGGTCCGATCTGCTGCTTCCAGAGCACGTTCCAGATTATCAATTACTGGCAGAAGCTCATTAGAAAATCTTTCCAGTGCAAATTTATGTGCTTTTTCCACATCCTGCTCAGCGCGACGACGAATGTTGTCTACTTCAGCACGAGCACGCAGAATCGCATCACGTTCACGAGACTGAGCCTGTTTCAGCTCTTCTTCCAACTCGGCAACACGCGGGTCAACAATGCTTTCAGTCTCTGGCGTGTCTGCCTTTTCTGCATCCATTTGTTGCTCAAATACATTTTCTGTATTTTCTGAGACTTGCTCGTCAGGTACTTTTTGGTCTTTACTACTCATGAATATCTCCGCGTATTTTGTATTATATTCGCAACTCTCGCTTATTATGGGGATCAAAACGAGGGATTCAAGGGAACACATCATATTGTGAGGGCAAAACCATATGCTGCAGGAAATAACAGCAATGAATAATGAATTCAAATGCATCGGTATTGTCGGGCGTCCACGTCACCCTGAAGCACTGGCTACTCATGAAATGCTTTATCACTGGCTGGTATCTAAAGGTTATTGCGTCATTGTGGACAGACAAGTTGCAAAAGATATTAATTTAAAAGACGCTCAAACCGGAGGGTTAACTGAAATCGGCAAAACCGCCGATTTAGTGATCGTAGTTGGCGGTGACGGTAACATGCTGGGAGCCGCCAGAGTACTATCCCGTTATGATATTAAAGTTATTGGCATTAACCGCGGTAATTTAGGCTTTCTGACGGATTTAGATCCGGATAACGCCCTGCAACAGCTTTCTGAAGTTCTCAATGGAGAATATCGGGATGAAAAACGATTTCTACTGGAAGCACAGGTCACAAAAAAAGGCCAGAAACCGCGACGCAGTACAGCACTGAATGAAGTTGTCCTACATCCGGGCAAAGTCGCCCATATGATCGATTTTGAGGTTTATATTGATGAGCGTTTTGCCTTTTCGCAGCGTTCGGATGGCCTCATTATAGCGACCCCGACAGGCTCTACTGCCTATTCGCTGTCAGCCGGCGGGCCAATACTGACACCGAATCTGAATGCGATTGTATTAGTACCGATGTTTCCACATACACTCTCTGCCCGTCCTCTTGTGGTCAGCAGCGAAAGTAGCATTCGTCTAAAATTTTCCCAAAACAGCAATGATTACGAAGTCAGTTGTGACAGCCAAATTGTACTACCGATTCAGGATGGTGAAGAAGTTATCATTAAGCGTAGTGAATATAACCTCCATTTAATCCATCCGAAAGATTACAATTATTTCAATACACTGAGTACCAAGTTAGGCTGGTCAAAAAAAATGTTCTAAAAAAAAGATGTCCCCCTACTTTACTGTATAAAAAACCAGTTTATACTGTGCAAAAGAACAGACATGTTTTTATGCACAGGAACATGGACTTATATACAGAAACATAGTTTTAAGTATAGAAAAAGGTAGGAGAGGCACGATGTTAGCTCAATTGACCATCAGTAATTTTGCCATTGTTCGCGAACTTGAAATCGATTTTCGCTCAGGAATGACGACCATTACCGGAGAAACCGGAGCGGGTAAATCAATCGCAATTGATGCGCTGGGTTTATGTCTCGGTAATCGTGGAGAAGCGAATATGGTTCGAGCTGGTGCTCCCCGTACTGACATATGTGCCCGGTTTTCGCTGGCAGATACACCTTCTGCCCGTAAATGGCTAGAAACACACCAGCTCGATGGCAGTTTTGATGATGATAATGAGTGCCTGCTACGGCGTACTATTACCGCAGACGGGCGCTCCCGTGGTTTTATCAATGGTACCGCCGTCCCTCTTTCTCAGCTGCGTGAATTGGGTTCACATCTGATTCAGATCCATGGTCAACATGCCCATCAGCTGCTTTTAGAAAACCGCCATCAAAGACACTTGCTGGATACTTACGCCGGTGAATTCACACTAAAAAATGAAATGAAGCAGGCATATCAGCAATGGAGGCAAAGCTGTCAGGATCTTGCCCAATTCCAGCAGCAGGCTCTTGAGCGCCGTTCACGGCAACAGCTACTGGAATACCACCTGAAAGAACTGAATGAATTGGCACCTCAGGCTGGCGAATATCAGGAACAGGATAGCGAATATAAACGTCTGGCAAACTGCGGTCAGTTTTTGTCTGGCAGTCAGGATATCCTTCAGGTTTTAAGTGACAATGATGAACAAAATATCGTTAGCCTGCTAAATTACGCACGGAATGAACTGACCGAACTTGCCAGCATGGATCATAAACTCAGCGGGTTACTGAATATGCTGGAAGAAGCCTCTATTCAAATCAGTGAAGTGAGTGATGAGCTACGTCATTATAGCGATCAACTGGAATTAGACCCTAATCGCCTGTTTGAGCTGGAACAAAAAATCTCACAGCAAATCAGTATCGCCCGTAAACATTATGTTTCTCCCGAAGAGCTACCCGCCTTACATCAACAACTGTTGGAAGAACAGCACCAGCTTTCACAGCAGGAAGATGATTGTGCTCACCTCAGTGAACTCGTCAGCGTACACTATCAACAAGCGCTCAGCGTTGCTGAAAAGCTCCACCAAATTCGCCAGCAATACGCCCTCGAATTAAGTCAGCTTATCACTAACAGCATGCATCAACTTTCTATGCCTCATGGCCGATTCACCATTGATGTTATTTTCGAGCCTGAGCATTTAAATCTTGATGGCGCCAGTAAGGTAGAATTTAATGTCACAACTAACCCCGGGCAGCCTCACCAATCACTGGCAAAAGTGGCTTCAGGTGGTGAGCTTTCCCGCATTGCTCTTGCTATTCAGGTGATAACTGCCAAAAAAATGGAAACGCCTGCACTAATCTTTGACGAAGTTGATGTTGGTATCAGTGGCCCGACAGCAATGATCGTGGGGAGGCTTCTCCGGGAATTGGGCGAATCAACGCAGGTTATGTGTGTTACGCATTTACCGCAGGTTGCAGGATGTGGTCATCAGCATTTTTACGTCAGTAAACAGACTGATGGAGAAGAAACAGAAACCCAAATGCAGCTGTTAGATAGAAAAGCTCGGTTGCAGGAGCTTGCCCGACTTCTCGCAGGCAGTGAAGTGACAAAAAATACGCTGGCTAACGCAAAGGAACTCTTAGCCGCATAACTTACTACAACTTTTTTGTATAATTGAAGTCATATATCTTACCGATTTCAAAATTAAAGCTATAGGCAAATAGCATAGAGGTTTTCAAACTCTATAATGTTTATTATCATCGACAGCCTAACTCCTAAAGGAATGTGATTACTATGCGCTGTAAATTGTTGACTGCCGCAACTATATCTCTAGTTATGCTGACTGCGGGTTGCTCTATGTTTGAGCGAGTTATTTATCGTCCTGATATAAATCAGGGGAATTACCTGACACCGGATGCAGTATCAAAAATCCATAAAGGGATGACTCAACAGCAGGTTACTTACACTTTGGGAACACCTATGCTGACAGACCCATTTGGTAGCCAGACATGGTATTATATATTCCGTCAGCAACCCGGGCACGAGAAAGTAAAACAAGAAACACTGACACTCACATTTGATAGTAATGGTGTTTTAACCGATATCAAAAATGAGAAATCTTTGCCGAAAAATGGGTAAGGTTCGAGATTTTATTTACTCGCCAGTGAATTAATTTCTGGCGAGTAAATATCAAGCAGATATCTACTGAGTACTATTTTTTGCACGTTCTGCGCGTTTACGACGCATTTCTTTCGGATCAGCAATAAGAGGACGGTAAATTTCAACACGATCCCCTTCTTCCAAAGTATCTGCCAATTTAGCCGGACGGCTATAAATGCCGATTTTATTCTTAGCCAAATCAATGTCGCTACGTAACTCTAAAAGCCCCGATGCCATAATTGCCTGTTCGACAGTGGCTCCCTGAGGCAATTTAACATTACGCAGATATTGCCGTTCTGGTAAAGCATAAATGACTTCAATATTGATTTCAGACACTATAAACCTCTCGCGCACGTTGGGTAAAAGCATGAACCATATTACCGGCCAGTTCCTTAAATACTTTACCAAAAGCGAGCTCAATCAACTTATTAGTGAATTCAAAATCGAGATGTAATTCAACCTTACAGGCATCTTCGCTAAGTGGAATGAAGTGCCATCCACCCATGAGTTTGCGGAAGGGGCCATCAACCAATTGCATACTGATGCTTTGGTTGTCAGATAACGTATTCCGCGTTATAAACGTCTTACTGATCCCAGCTTTGGAGACATCAACAGAAGCCGTCATTTCATTACCATGACTACTTATAACGCGGCTGCCGACACATCCCGGCAAAAAATCCGGGTAAGATTTCACATC
Source organism: Xenorhabdus sp. PB61.4 (assembly GCF_963894935.1). Lineage (NCBI taxonomy): Bacteria > Pseudomonadati > Pseudomonadota > Gammaproteobacteria > Enterobacterales > Morganellaceae > Xenorhabdus > Xenorhabdus sp. PB61.4. Next base: position 1,633 of record NZ_CAWQJR010000035.1, on the reverse strand, counting down.
ATTGACCAATTTATACATTTGTTCCACGCTGTATGGAACTAACGCAGAGCGATTAATCTGTGGCATATCATTTCCTGTAAAACATAACAGCGCCGAATAATATCACTTTAATGTGGTTAAATAAAAACCTGATGATCTTTAGCGCAATAAATGTGCAGTTATCACTAAATATCATACAGAAGAGATTTCTTTCATTAGCGCTTACAGTATAATACAACGCATTATGACAAAGAAAAAAGCACACAAACCCGGTTCGGCAACAATTGCCATGAATAAGCGAGCTCGCCACGAATTCTTTATTGAAGAAGAATTCGAAGCTGGCTTATCGCTACAAGGTTGGGAAGTCAAATCACTGCGCGCTGGCAAGGCAAACATCAGTGAAAGTTACGTTTTGCTTAAAAATGGTGATGCTTATCTTTTTGGTGCCACAATTACACCATTAAATGTCGCCTCTTCCCATGTGGTCTGTGATCCTACACGGTCACGTAAACTGTTACTTAACAAACGCGAACTTGATTCCCTATACGGCCGCATCAATCGTGAAGGTTATACTATCGTCGCCCTTTCCCTTTATTGGAAAAACGCTTGGTGTAAAATCAAAATCGGCGTTGCCAAAGGTAAAAAAGCGCACGATAAACGTTCAGATATTAAAGAACGTGAGTGGAAATTAGACAAAGCGCGAATTATGAAGAATGCTGGGCGTTAATCACTAGCATTACTGCTCAATATTCTGATATACTTGCTTTTAACATACTTGGGGCTGATTCTGGATTCGACGGGATTCGCGAAACCCAAGGTGCATGCCGAGGGGCGGTTGGCCTCGTAAAAAGCCGCAAAACAATAGTCGCAAACGACGAAAACTACGCACTGGCAGCTTAATAACCTGCGCAGAGCCCTCTCTCCCTAGCCTCCGCTCTTAGGACGGGGATCAAGAGAGGTCAAACCCAAAAGAGATCGCGTGGATGCCTTGCCTGGGGTTGAAGCGTTAAACCTAATCAGGCTAGTTTGTTAGTGGCGTGTCTGTCCGCAGCTGGCAAGCGAATGTAAAGATTAGACTAAGCATGTAGTACCGAGGATGTAGGAATTTCGGACGCGGGTTCAACTCCCGCCAGCTCCACCAAATTTGTATTCGGAAATCATCGGAATACACCGAAAGTAAAAGAAAAAGCCCTAAATCATAATGAGTTAGGGCTTTTTTATTGCCCGTTAGTATTCGTTTAGTATCGTTATAACTCGATAGTTTTGGTAGTATGTTTGGTAGTAAGTCGGCTACACTACAAAAACACTTACTACCAAAACGTAAATACCCAAGTGTCCAAGAGAAACTCATATATATAGTTAACCCCAATTCCGCTTAAGCTATTGCTGAAATATCTTCTTCTGAGTAGAAAATTTTCAGTGATGGCTTTTTCTCTTTAAGGCAGTAAGCAACCAATCCCGTTAAAATCGTTAACAAAAAACCGGTTATACTTCGGTGACGAGAATGTTCTAATTGAGAGCCGTTTTTTAATTGTCCATTAATCGGTTGAGTAGGCCGCGGGAACTGCCCCCGCAGCCTCTCGCAGAACGGTACGTGAGCCTCTCGACTCATACCGCTCCCATCAGGCAAACACACCTGTCATTCCTGCCCGCC